>JAGVGX010000243.1 GCA_020056865.1 Desulfobacterales bacterium | reverse complement strand
GCATCTGTTGTTAAACAATAATGATATCAGTAAAACAGCAGCTGCCATTGGCGTTGAGCGAAGTTTTCTGCAAAAAAAAATAAAAACAACATAGCCGGACTACCCTCTCATGATGCTGTTTGTTTCCAACACTATCCAATATAAATGACACGAATGGGCTTAAGAGTAATAACAGGGGATTTTAAGAAAAAAAAACTCTTTTCCGTCCGTGGTGCCAAAACGCGCCCAACTGCGGGTCGTTTGCGTGAAGCCATATTTAATATTCTTAATAAAGACGTTATAGATGCCATGATCCTGGATATTTTTGCGGGAACCGGCGCCCTTGGCATTGAAGCGTTAAGCCGCGGAGCGGACTATGTCATCTTTGTTGAGAAAAGCAGGGCTGCATCTCATGTTATCAAACAGAACATTCAGTTATGCAAACTTGAAAACAAAACATCTGTGATGACAATGGATGCATTAAAAAACCTGAGGCGCATTAAATCCATAACACCTTTTTTTGATCTGGTTTTTATGGACCCTCCGTATAACAAGGGCTTCATCATACCCACGTTAATAAATCTCCATAAAAGTGCTTTGTTAAAAAAAGATTCATGTATTGTTGTTGAACACTCAGATAAAGAAGACATACCACGTGACCTCGCCGGATATGATATATATGATAGCAGGAAATACGGCAATACTGTGGTATCTTATTTAACATATGTTGAATAATCCAAAAAAAACAAAAAAGGAAGGTTGATTCATGGAAAAGATAGCTATTTATCCTGGTTCTTTTGATCCTGTTACCAACGGTCACATTGACATCATCACAAGAGGGCTGGATATCTTTGACAAAATTATTGTAGCCATATTATGCAACACAAAGAAACAGCATCTTTTTTCAACAAAGGAGCGCTTAGAGTTGCTTACAATAAGCCTTGAAGGTATTCCAAACGTAGAAATAGATGCTTTTGAAGGTCTCCTTGTAGATTATGTGGCACAAAAGAATGCAACTGCTATATTGAGAGGTATGCGCGTTGTCTCTGATTTTGAGTACGAGTTTCAAATGGCTCTTATGAACCGCAAACTCAACAGACAAATACAATCTGTTTTTCTCATGACAGGACTAAGGTGGATGCTTACCAGTTCATCAATAATAAAGGAAGCCGCACGTTTTGGCGGAGATATCAGCGATATGGTTCCTCCCATAGTCAACCGTAAACTAAAAGAAACGTTTGGCACAGGTGTTAAAAAATGAACCTTCCTGTTTCACAGGATACTAAAACCATACTGAAAAAAAGATGCCTTATGCGGTTAATCTTTTTCCCATCCATATTCACCCACAAGCTTTACAAACCTGCATCCCCCTAAATCCGTCTGATGAACGCCGTCTTTATCTTTATAGATTTTAATCAGTTTTTGCGAATGCTGACTGCCAACAGGCAATACCATGCGTCCCCCGTCGGCAAGTTGATCAATCAGTGGCTTGGGGATATCAGGAGAACCTGCTGTAACAATAATAGCATCAAAGGGGCTTTCATCTTTCCAGCCCAATGTGCCATCTGAATACTTAGATATAATATTATGATATTTCAGCTGATCAAATATTTTGCGCGCTTTCACATAAAGAGCGTGTATTCTCTCAATGGTATAAACACGAAATGAAAGCAACGATAAAATAGCTGTCTGATACCCTGAACCTGTTCCCAACTCAAGCACCCTGTCTTCTTTTGAAATATCCAGCGCCTGTGTCATTTCTGCTACAATATACGGCTGAGAAATCGTCTGCTGTTCACCAATAGGGAGAGGGAAATCGCCATAGGCCTGATCCATCAAGGCTTCACTTACAAACAGGTGCCTTGGAACGTGACGTATAGCTTCAATAACTTTCGGCTCTGTAACATTGCGAGATTCGATCTGTCTTGAAATCATTTCATCACGCAATCGTTTAAATTTTATGGGATCTAAAACCATAATCAATGATCATTCAGCATAGAGGTTATTATATCTTGAATATTATCCGTTGATCCGTAATGACAATATCAACATGTTTATCATGAGATTCTGTCGGCACATGCTGAACAATTTGCTCTTCGAAAGCTATGGCAACTTTTCTTGTAGTAATCGACAGTTTTGGTATTAACCTGTCGTAATACCCATGACCTGACCCCAGCCTTGAACCCTTCTCATCCAAGGCAATCCCAGGAATAATAGCGATATCTATAGATTCAACAGGCAACACCTTGCATCTCGATGTATCAGGCTCTAAGATCCCTGTTGAGCCGGAATGTAGATCATCTTCAACATTATCGACCTTCATTAAAACCATTTCATGTGTTTTTGCGTTAAATCCAGGAAGGGCAACCGTCTTTTCATAATCAAAACATTTTTTGATTATATCCATTGTATTTACTTCTCCAAAACGGTTCATATATAGTAATATAGTCTGTGCTTCAAGAAAGTTGGCAAACTCAAATAATCGGTTTTCTATAGCTTTTGTCTTTTCTAAAATCTTATTTGTAGAAAATCCTTCAAGCATTGTCGCAATCTTATTTCTGGTTGCCTGTTTTTTTTCTTTAACTGATTCCATATTTTCTCCTGATTCAATATGTTGTCATGCGTTTATACAAAATTATACTATTAAAGTCAACTTATAATAATCATTGACTAAATACCCTGCATATGATTCAAGTTGACATAAACACATGCGTAAAATCCGCTTAACAAATATTGGATAACAATTTTAAAAACAGGTCTGGTTATGCTTGACATCAATTTCGTAATAAACAATTTTGATAATGTTAAAAATGCGCTTTTATCAAGAGGCGAAACCACCGACCTTGATGGTTTAATCAATTTAAATGATAAACGGAAAAAAGTTCTCTTGGAAATTGAAGAGCTTAGGCACAACCGCAATGTTGTCTCTCAACAGATTGCAGATATCAAAAAAAAAGGAGACGACGCTAAAAACCTTGTTGACCAAATGCGTTATGTTTCAGATAAAATAAAGGAGCTTGACCGCAGCCTTTCTGAAGATGAAGCAAGCCTCTTTCAAATACTTTCAGGCTTACCCAACCTTCCTCATTCATCTGTTCCTGTGGGCAAAAACAGTTCTGAAAATATACTTAAATTTAAAGAGGGCAAACCGCCTGATTTTGATTTTACGCCTCTTGCCCACTGGACATTAGGAGAAAACCTCAACATTTTAAACTTTGAAAAAGCCGCAAAAATCACTGGAGCCCGTTTCCCCCTTTATTTTGGCACTGGTGCAAAACTGGAGAGGTCTTTGATTAATTTCATGCTTGATATCCACACCACGCATCACGGTTACACTGAAGTGCTCCCACCGTTTATAGTAAACCGAAACAGCATGACCAGTACCGGCCAATTACCGAAGTTTGAAGCAGATTTATTTAAACTTCAAGGATGGGATTATTACCTGATTCCAACCGCCGAAGTCCCTGTTACAAATATACACCGAGATGAAATCATTGATGACGAACTGCTGCCGATTCTTTATACGGCATATACACCTTGTTTTCGATCTGAAGCAGGTTCATATGGGAAAGATACCAAAGGGTTAATCAGGCAGCACCAGTTTAATAAGGTAGAACTGGTTAAATTTGCCCGCCCCGAAGAATCTTATGATGAACTTGAAAAGCTTTTGAATAATGCCGAAGTTATTTTAAAACTTCTTGAACTGCCCTATCAGGTTATTGAACTTTGCACCGGTGATTTAGGCTTCTCTGCCGCAAAAACATATGATATAGAAGTATGGATGCCCTCTCAGGGAGTATATAGAGAGATATCATCGTGCAGTAATTTTGAAGCGTTTCAGGCAAAACGAGGCAATATCCGTTTCAAAAGAAAAGGGGGAAAAGGTACGGAACTCGTACACACATTAAACGGTTCCGGTCTTGCTGTTGGACGAACAGTTGCTGCTATACTGGAAAATTTTCAGCATGCAGACGGATCTGTTTCAATACCTAAAGCACTTGTCCCTTATATGGGGGGAATAGAAAAAATTCAGCTATGAAACTTGAAGATTTTCCACAAGAAATAAGACCTTACATCATACCTGCCCACAAAAGCAGATTGATCTATCAGTGTATTGAATGCAATCATACCTTCGGTATTGAAAATCTACTTTACACATGCCCGGATTGTGGCAAGCTATTACTTATTTATGATCAAAATTTTAACCAGCTAAAAAAAATTTCAGGTGAAATGTGGCGTCGTATTTTTGATTACCGAAAAATGCTGACAACCCCCTCCGCACTAAAAGGGATATACCTTTATCATGAATTTATAGGCCCTGTTATCCCTCTTGAAGCCATCGTTTATCTTGGAGAAGGTCACACCCCGGTTGTTGAAGCAAATACGTATATGCAGGAAAAAATCGGTGCCAGGTTTTTCTTTAAAAATGACGGTCAAAACCCCAGTGCATCTTTTAAAGATCGAGGAATGGCAAGCGCTTTGAGCTATTTGAATTTTCTTATCCAAAAAGGGCTTGCATCCAATGTACTTGCCATATGTGCTTCTACTGGAGATACATCTGCTGCGGCCGCTCTTTACGCGTCTTTTCTCCAACCGAATATAAAATCTGCGGTGCTTTTACCTCATAAAAAAGTTACCCCGCAGCAACTCTCACAACCTCTGGGAAGTGGTGCTGCCGTATTTGAAATCCCGGGTGTTTTTGACGACTGCATGAAGGTTGTCGAACATCTTTCAGAAACTTACAATGTTGCGCTTTTAAATTCAAAAAATGCCTGGAGAATTTTAGGGCAAGAGTCATTTGCTTACGAAGTTTCGCAAGCATTTGAATATGATATGAATAACAAAATTGTAGTGATACCTGTGGGTAATGCAGGCAACATCACTGCGATCATGAACGGATTTATAAAATTTCTTGAAACCGGCATCATAAACACACTGCCAAAAATCATAGGCGTTCAATCCGAACATGCAAATCCTGTTTATCAATATTATCAGGAGTCTGATGAATCCAAACGAACATTTACGCCTGTAAAGGTAAAACCCAGCGTTGCTCAGGCTGCCATGATAGGCAATCCGGTTTCCATGCCGAGAGTCATTCATCTCGTTAAGCTTTACAACCAATTGGCTCAGAAAAAAGCTGTTTTTTTTGTAGAAGTATCTGAGCAAATGATCATGGACTGCGAGCTGGAAGCAAACAAAAACGGCCATATCATCTGTACACAGGGAGGCGAATCTCTATCAGGCTTTACAAAAGCATTACGTCAGGGCATCGTCAAACAACATGAAGTGGCCATACTCGATTCAACAGCTCACGCACTAAAATTTGCAGATTTTACAAACATGTATTTTGGAAAAGGCTTTCCAAAAGAGTTTGATATTACGCCTCATCCTGCCTTTATCAACCATCCGCGTCTTATAAGTGTCAACAGCGATAAGAAAGATCCCCATTCAGGGGGACTGTTTAAAAAAGAAGATGATTTTAATTTATTCGTAAAACACGTGTCTGATACGATTGCAACATCTTTAAAGCTTATAAAAAAAGAGTAATATGAATATAAGAAAACTT
>JAGVGX010000281.1 GCA_020056865.1 Desulfobacterales bacterium | reverse complement strand
TCATCTTAAAGGGAAATTCAAGTCCGCGGTGGCAACCAATCGTACAGATACCATGTCCTGTGTTTTAAGCAAAAATAACCTTAACGGTTTTTTTGACCTTGTCGTCACAGCGCTGGATGTTAAACGTCCCAAGCCGTTTCCCGATCCTATTATTAAAATACTTGATCATTTTGATGTCAATTCTGATAATTTAATTTATATCGGGGACTCAAGCCTTGACCAAGAGGCTGCGCGTTCGGCGGGCGTATTTTTTATAGCTTACAAAAACAGTTCTCTTTCAGCAGATTTTCATATCAACAGCTTAGAAGAAGTTGAAGATATTCTTTTCTGACAATATATGTCATTTGGCAACAGGAACATAACTGATGTATTATGGATAAAATAATCGTTGAAGGCGGGTACCCGCTTAAAGGTGAAGTTAAAATCAGTGGAGCAAAAAATGCAGCACTTCCTATACTTGCATCTTCACTTCTTGCAGATGGGTGGAATACGTATTCTAATGTTCCGGATTTAGTTGATATCCAAACAATTAAACAGCTTCTTGTAAAACTTGGCTCAGAAATTGAAACGCATGGTGATACAGTAAGAATAAATTCCAGCGGTCTTTGTTGTTCTGAAGCCCCATACGATCTGGTAAGAAAAATGCGGGCATCCATACTGGTTTTAGGGCCTCTGCTGGTCAGAATGAAAAAAACGAGGATATCTTTGCCAGGCGGATGTTCCATAGGCGCACGACCGGTGAACCTCCATTTAAAGGGTCTTGCCGCACTTGGAGCCAAAATAGAACTCAAACATGGCTATATTGAGGCCAGCGCAGAGTATCTAAGGGGAAATGAAATCTATTTTGATGCAGTAACTGTTACCGGAACCGAAAACATGATGATGGCAGCTGTGCTGGCAAAAGGGGAAACGATTCTTCGTAATGCAGCTCGTGAGCCGGAAGTAAAGGCATTGGCAGACACCCTTAGTTTAATGGGTGCGGATATTTCCGGAGCAGGAACATCAGTGATAACGATACATGGTGTTTCTTCTCTTAACCCCGTAGCAGTTCATATTATCCCTGATCGTATAGAGGCAGGCACCTTTATGGCGGCAGCGGTTTTGACAGGCGGGGACATTCATGTTTTAAATTGTGACCCAGATCATATGGACGCGATCATACACAATCTAAAACTGACAGGAGCAAAGATAATTAGAGAAAATAACAGCCTTCACATTATCGGACCGGGTGAAATCACAAGCATTGACGTAAAAACACTGGAGTACCCAGGATTCCCAACAGATATGCAAGCTCAGTTCATGGCAATGATGTCTGTTGCAAACGGTCACAGTTTAATCACCGAAAACATATTTGAAAACCGCTTTATCCATGTCAGTGAATTACAACGTCTGGGGGCCGATATTACCATATCCGGCAAAACAGCACTTGTAAAAGGGGTTAGGACTCTTTCAGGCGCACCTGTTATGGCAACAGACCTCAGAGCAAGCGCATCGCTGATACTGTCAGGACTGGTAGCAAAAGGAAAAACAGAAGTCAATCGCGTATATCATCTTGACCGTGGATACGAAGCCATTGAGAAGAAATTTGCTCAATTAGGCGCATCAATTAAAAGGGTGTCATCATAGCAAATGACCTGTGCAACACAATATAAACATATATAATATGGCAAAAATGAAAATACGTATTCCTGACTACATCCTGTCGTTGCAACCTTATTCTCCGGGCAAGCCCATTGAGGAACTGGAAAGAGAATACGGTATAAAAGATTCTGTAAAACTTGCGTCCAACGAAAATCCTATTGGCCCGTCTCCTTTGGCGGTTAGAGCCATCACGTCGGCTATAGGAAAAATTAATCGCTACCCTGATGGCGGTGCGTATGTCCTTGTTAGAAAAATTGCTGCGCATCTAAGCGTAATGCCGGAAAATATTATTCTGGGAAACGGTTCTGATGAAATCATAGGAATGATAACACGTGTTTTTGTCCAGCCTGGTGACGAGGTTATCATACCAAAACCATCGTTTCTCATGTATGACATTATGGTTAAATCTGCAGGAGCAACGCCTGTTTATTCACCTCTATCATCGTTTGCAATAGATCTTGCAGATATTGAACGTCGCATCACATCAAAAACCAGGGTCATTTTTATTTGCAACCCCAATAACCCTACAGGGACAGTTATTTTAAAACCTGACTTTGAAAAATTTATTAAAAGTATTCCTGAAAATATTCTGGTAGTTGTGGACGAAGCATATATTGAGTTCGTTCAGGAGAAAAATTGTGCGTTCAGTATGGATTATTTTGATAATAGTACCGCCATGGTTACGCTTCGAACGTTTTCAAAAGCATATGGACTGGCGGGGCTCAGAATCGGTTATGGCATTATGCCGGCACCCATCGCTGATGTTTTAAACAGGATCAGGCAACCGTTTAACGCTGGTATCCTGGCTCAACAAGGAGCTATAGCGGCTATTGATGACGTGGATTTTTTAAATCAAACAAAGACGTTAATAAGGCAAGGCCTTGATTTTCTCTATCAATCCCTTGATAGCCTGAGCATTAAATACTTTCCGTCAGAAACGAATTTTTTTCTTATTGATGTTGGCACACGTGCTGATAACGTTTTTAAACGCCTGCTTCAAAAAGGGGTGATTGTCAGGTCCATGACTTCATACGGATATCCTGAATACATCAGAATCAATGTCGGCCTTGAGCAAGAAAATCAAAAATTTATTGAGTCACTTAAGCAGGTTCTGGCCGATCTGAAGAATCAGGACATGCCCTCTGATCTTATCATAACAATTGACGGCCCTTCAGGAGCGGGGAAAACCACTTTAAGCAAGATAATTGCAGACCGTCTTGGCTATAAATATGTTGATACAGGGGCACTATACAGAGGGATTGCATTTGAAGCCATGTCTGAAGGGTTGAGTCATGATGACGATGATAGCTTGAAAATGCTGTGCAGCAGGCTCACGTTAAATTTTGTTTATGAGACGACAGGTTTACGGCTATACTCCAATGGAGTTGATATTACAGACAAAATAAGAACACCTGAGGTAACCATGTTCGCATCAGCCGTGTCAGCGCGGCCGGTTGTGAGAAAATATCTTTTAAAGCTGCAAAAGGATATAGGGAGAAAGAAAAGGGCGGTATTCGAAGGAAGAGATATGGGAACTGTTGTGTTTCCAGAGGCCGATATTAAGTTTTATCTCATTGCATCAACAAAAGTAAGAGCCTATAGACGATATAAGGAGTTATCATCCATATCTTCTCAAACGTTACAAGAAGTTGAAAGGGATATTATAAAAAGGGATGAAAATGACAGCACAAGATCCCTTGCGCCCTTGAAACCTGCAAAAGATGCCATATGCATCGATTCTTCCGAACTTTCAATTGATGAAGTTGTTTCTTTGATTATGTCTCATATTCAGACGTAGATGGGAACAATTGATGAATCATTGAGCCGGAGTTATTTTATATAAACTAATCATTGTTTTTTTATATATAAACTGATATATTTAAAAGATTCTAATTTGCTGTCAAAGCGTTAGATAAATAAATGGCTTAGGGGGTATTATTATTTAATGAACACTACACAAGAAAACAATTCAAACGAACAATTGCAACAAAAAGACCAGGCTGATCCTTCGAAGGATGAAGCAAATGAGTTGACTGAAGACAGCTCTATGGCGAACCTTATGGATATGTATGAGGAAAGCTTCAAACGGTTTAAAGAAGGAGAAGTTGTCACCGGTAAAATTATATCAGTAGATAAAGATTATGTTCTTGTTGATATCGGATATAAATCAGAAGGGCAAATATCTATAAATGAATTTAAGGAATCAGACGGCATTGTAAAGGCAGAAGTTGGCAATACCGTTGATGTAATGGTTGAGTGGTGGGATGATGAAGAGGAACGTGTACAGCTTTCCAAGGAAAAAGCGGAAAAGGTTAAGGTATGGGATGATATCAAAAAAACTTTTGATGATGACGAGGTTGTTGAAGGCGTTATCCTCAGTCGTGTAAAAGGCGGTTTTTCAGTAGATATCGGAATCCAGGCCTTTTTGCCTGGTTCCCAGGCGGATCTGCGTCCTATACGAAATTTAGACGAAATGGTTGGTAAAACATTTAGTTTCAAAATATTAAAATACAACCCCAAACGGAGTAATGTTGTATTATCCAGACGCGCTATTCTTGAGATTGAACGTGAATCTGAAAGAGTTGCTACCCTTAAATCAATTGAAGAAGGCAGCATTGTTGAAGGTATTGTAAAAAATATTACTGAATACGGTGTTTTTGTCGATTTGGGTGGTGTGGACGGGCTGCTTCATATCACCGATATTTCCTGGGGACGTGTTAATCATCCTTCAGAGCTATTTTCAGTTGGAGATACTATTAAAGTAAAAATTCTTCATTTTGATTCTGAAAAAGGAAGGGTTTCTCTGGGCATGAAACAGCTTACAGAAGACCCATGGTCAATTGCATCTAAAAAATATCCTGTTTCTTCACGTGTAACAGGTAAAGTGGTAAGTCTAACAGATTATGGAGCATTTATTGAACTTGAAGAAGGCGTTGAAGGGTTGATTCATGTTACAGAGATGTCCTGGACCCGAAAAATTCATCATCCCTCCAAGGTAGTTTCTGTTGGAGAGGTAATTGAAGCGGTGGTTCTTGATATTCAACCTGGTAAAAGACGTATATCTCTGGGAATAAAACAGGTTATCCCCAATCCATGGGACATAATTAGTGAAAAATACCCTGTAGGAACGACCATTGAGGGAAGCATTAAAAACATTACGGATTTTGGTCTTTTTGTAGGTATAGATGAGGGTATTGACGGTCTTGTCCACATATCGGATATTTCCTGGACAAAGCGCATCAAGCATCCTTCCGAGTTATATAAAAAAGGAGAGACAATTCGTGCTGTAGTTTTAGGAATTGAAAAAGAAGATGAACGGTTTTCTCTTGGGGTCAAGCAATTGAACCAGGACCCATGGGAAAGTGTGGCCCAGCGTTATGGCGTAGGCAAGGAAATAACAGGTACCATTACCAATATAACTGATTTCGGAGTTTTTGTTGAACTGGAAGAAGGGATAGAAGGCCTTATCCATGTGTCTGAAATATCGAAGGAGAAAACAAAATCGCCGATAGAAAAATTCAATGTTGATGATGTTATAACTGCCAGGGTAATGACTATCAATAGTGATGAAAGAAGGATTGCTCTTTCAATTAAGCGGCTTGAGATTGAAGACGACCAGGCCTTTTTGAGCGAATATGTAAATAACATTAAGCCGGCTTCATCGACGTTTGGAGAAATTTTAAGAGAAAATCTTCAGGAAAAGCTGAATAACAACGAAAACAAATGAGCATGTAAAAAAACTAACTGGTATTTTTATGTTTTCTCGTCGTCATCCATACCTTTTTTTTATGTTAATTTTTGCATCTGTTGTTTCTTTTTCAATTGTAATGATATCGGCTGCATTGCTGATAGGGAGCAAACAATCCGACTATGTTGGTTATCATATGGGCAGAGAAAAAGTAGGAATCATTGAGCTTGTCGGTATTATCTCAGAATCAAGGGCCATTATTGAAAAAATCAAACGTTTCCGTGATGACGACACTGTTAAAGCGATTGTGCTCAGGATTGATTCTCCCGGAGGCAGTGTTGGGCCTTCACAGGAAATATTCAGGGAAGTCAGAAAAACAGTGGCGAAAAAGAAAGTTATCGCTTCAATGGGCTCTGTAGCCGCATCAGGGGGATATTATGTTGCAGCAGGGGCAGATGGCATTATTGCCAATCCCGGAACGATAACAGGAAGTATCGGCGTGATGATGGGTTTTACAAATTTCCAAAAAATTCTTGAAAAGGCCGGTTTGGTTTCGGTTGTGGTTAAAAGTTGCGAATACAAGGATATTGGGTCGCCGACAAGGGAAATGACTGATAAAGAAGCCGACATCCTCCAGAATGTGGCAGACAGAATCCACAATCAATTTATTGATGCTATAGCAAGTGGCAGAAACATGGACAAGGACAAAGTGGCGTCATTTGCTAACGGACGAATATTTTCAGGAGAAGAAGCCAAAGAGCTTGGGCTTGTTGATCGATTGGGCAATCTTGAAGATGCAGTGGAATGGGCAGGAAGAATGGCTGGAATAAAAGGTGATATCTCAAGTGTTTACATAGAAGATACAAAAATATCTCTTTTAAAATATATTGCAGAATCATCCCTGAAACATCTTGTTTATCGTATCATATACCCATCATTATCAGCAGATTATATGTATCAACCTGATTTGCAACGATAGTAAACAGCAATAGCTGTACCATGCTAACACGCTGCCAAAAGATATTACAAACTACTCAGCCACAGGTCAACGCTGATTACAGTTGATAGTTTATCTTCTAATATTATATACAAATCTTTTGAATTCTGGTTTTTGCCAAAATTTAATAATAAACCCAGCCTCAATATTTGTTGTTTCTTTGTGTTTAAACCTATCTGTGTTCATCTGTGTGAATCTGTGGCTAAATAGTAACTTACAATTTACATAAATGATGAAC
>JAGVGX010000058.1 GCA_020056865.1 Desulfobacterales bacterium | reverse complement strand
TGAAACAAACCGACGAGCTGCTGTGCCCCACACAGACCAGCATTCAGGGAGTCTTCGTTGCGGGAATGGCATCCGGTCCCAAAGACATTCCCGATTCAATATTATCGGCAGGTTGTGCTGCTGCTGAAGTTGCAGCTTACATTAAAAACGTTTAGAGTTCGGCCACGAAGACACAAAGACACGAAGAAAAACAAAAAACTATGAACACAAATTTTCTACCCATCTCTGAAGAAGAGGAAAGAATAGGAAAAGCTGTTATCAACGCTGCTTACCTAGTTCATAAAGAATTCGGACCGGGATTACTGGAACGCGTATACGAAGTTTGTTTATGTCATGTATTGAAGAGTGAAGGATTTGAAGTGAAGCGTCAACTTGACATTCCCATTGTTTTTGACGGAATTGTTTTTGACGAAGGACTAAGATTGGATCTTTTGGTAAATGATTTAGTTATTTGTGAATTAAAAGCTTTAGACAATGTCAATCCGGTTTGGGAAGCACAACTGCTCAGCCATCTGAAGCTTACTAAAAAACGCTTGGGTTACTTAATAAATTTTAATGTCCCATTAATTAAAGATGGTATTAAAAGAATGGTATTGTAAACTTTTGTGTGTTGGTGGCTGAAGAAATATTGCCACGAAGACACGAAGAAAAAGAAGAAATAAAAAAAAGGAAACAAAAAAACTTAGTGCCTTGGTGGCTGAAAAAATATTGCCCGAAGTCACGAAGACACGAAGAAAATAATAATAATGAGAAAAAATAAAAAAAAGAAACATTAAAAACTTAGTGACTTAGTGCCTTGGTGGCTAAAATAAAATTGCCACGAAGTCACAAAGACTCGAAGAAAAAAAGAAAAGAAAAAACTTAGTGACTTAGTGCCTTGGTGGCTGAAAAAATTGACACAAAGTACAAAGACACGAAAAAATAAAAAATATGAAAGAACGAATTGGTGTTTATATCTGTCATTGCGGAGGAAATATTTCCGACTATGTGGACGTGAAAGAACTGGAACGCCTGATGAAAGATGAAGAGGGCGTTGTGATTTCCAAACACGTGATGTTTGCCTGTGCCGACTCGAATCAGAAGGAAATGATCAACGATATTCAGGAACAGAAACTGGATGGAATTGTGGTTGCCTCCTGTTCACCCAAGTTGCATCTGCATACCTTCCGTGGTGTAGCCGAGCGTGCGGGTTTGAATCCGTATAACTATGTTCAGGTAAATATCCGTGAGCAGTGTTCCTGGCCGCATTCCGACAATCCCGTCGAAGCCACACACAAAGCCATCGGACTTATCCGCGCCGGAATTAAAAAAGTAGTTCGCTCTGAAGCACTTGAATCCATTGAGATTGAAGCGAAGTCTGCCGTACTTGTCATCGGTGCCGGTGTAGCCGGAATGAAAGCAGCCATCGAGCTGGCCCGCGTTGGGAACCAGGTATACCTGATTGAAAAAGAAGAAAAAGTGG
Organism: Desulfobacterales bacterium; assembly: GCA_020056865.1. The sequence goes on along the minus strand of JAGVGX010000058.1, from coordinate 1,570 downwards.
GCGGACGCATTGCAGAAAACGGAACGCTCTTCATGACCGGACAAAACGGACCGCAGCTGGTGGAAAGACTTTTGAAAGAAGTAAAATCATTTACCAATATTACACTCTTCACGCAGGCCCATGTAGAAAAGGTTTCGGGCAGTGTGGGAAATTTCAGCGTAGGAATAAATATTCTTAAAGACGGAAAGGATGCAGAAAAGCTCAACCTTGCAGTAGGTTCTGTTTTAGTTAGCACCGGATACGACCACTACCAACCCAAAGAAAATGAATTTGGTTTTGGCCTATCCAGTCGTGTGATTACATTGCCCGAGCTGAAAAAGAAAATAGATGAAAGTAACGGAACGCTGGAAGTAAACGGAAAGAAAATTAAGACAGTAGGTTTTGTGTATTGTGTGGGCAGCCGGCAGACGAAAGGTGAAAATAAATACTGTTCAAGAAGCTGCTGTTCGTCGGCAGTTCACACATCACTCCTGCTGAAGGAAAAGTTTAACGACATCAAAGCCGTGCATATGTATCGTGATATAAGAACGTACGGCAAGCAGGAAATACTGTTTGAAAAATCTTCCAAGCAGGGCGACATCTACATGAAGTATGAAGAGAAGGAACCGCCCGTGGTGGAAGTGAAAGGCGATAAACTTTCAGTGAAGATGAAAGATTATCTGACCCTAAAAAAAGAAATTGAATTCGAACCCGATCTGCTGGTACTCGTTACCGGTATGACTGCACGCAGCGACAGCAAAGACATTGCAGCGAAGTTTAAAATTCCTGTTGGGAATGATCGTTTTTTTAATGAAATACATCCCAAGTTAAACCCTGTGGAAACTGTTATCAGCGGTGTATTATTAGGGGGCTCCTGTCAGGGACCGAAAAACATAAGTGAATCGGTACAATCATCTTTGTCTGCGGTTGCGAAAATTAATTCACTGATCAAAGACGGACACATAACGCTGGAACCCATTATTGCACGCGTGAATGCGGATGCATGCCTGTGGTGCGGAAAATGTGCAGAAGTATGTGAATACGATGCAATGAAAGAAATCACGCTGAACGGAAAACAGATAGCCGAAGTGAACCCCGCCACCTGTAAAGGATGTGGAATATGCACGCCGGTTTGTCCGACTGATGCAATTGAAGTGCTGCAATACACCAATGCAGAAATCGAATCGATGATTGACGGATTTATGGACGTGATTGAAATCAAAGATCATTCGGGTGAAGCGGAAGAAGAAGTGGAATCTGACGGTTCGGAACCCATACGCATGAAGGAATATCCGCAGATATGGAAACAGATCGTGGATGCCATTTCGGCGGAACACAAGACCATTCCTGAGATTGCCGAAACAATCGGTGTAAACAAAGACCTTGTTACCTGGCATTTGATGACTATGTTCCGTTATAACATTGTGGTTAATGACGGCATGGATAAGAAAGAAGCCTATTATTACTATAAATTAAAAAACTAACGCCATGGCTAAGATAAACCCTGACTTTGGCAAGGAAATTAAAAAATTCGGTGCTGATGAATTTGATGCCTGCTACAATTGTGGCAACTGCACGGCTACTTGTGGAT
>JAGVGX010000198.1 GCA_020056865.1 Desulfobacterales bacterium | reverse complement strand
CTCCTTTGTGTATATCCCTTTCGGAATCTTTTCCATTCTGACACCTCCATCTTTGTATTTTACCTCAACTTTGGTGTCCACTAAAAGCATCTTATATCATTCCGCCAGCTTTATTCACACTGGACAAAGGGCTTACTTTCCCTCTCATACCGTTCAGGCCTTCGGAGACGGCATAACTTCAGACTCAGTCCGCTTAGGACAAGAGTTTCCGTCATCTGCTCTTTCGATATGCAGGGCGGGTTCCTAATTCGTCCATACAAACATTGCCTGCTGTCTGTGTCTCTTCTCCTAATATGCCCTCTGCTGACTCCTGCACAGCGATCAGACACGATTGCTCGTGCCTCAGTCTATTCCTGTGGCTCCAAGCTGAACTTTGTCTTCTCCGTTTCCACCTGGTTTCCCGGCGGTGCCACAATATCTCAGCCATACCTTCTGTTAAGACACTGTACAGGCCTCCCGGGGTAAGACACAGAGCTTTCAGTGCGTAAACGCCAGATTTATAAAGCACACCCAAATCTCGGATGGAGGACTTCGTGGTCACGTGCCCACTCGTCCCGGATGTACCACACCTCATATCCGGTTCCTGTTCCCCGGATCAAGTCCGGGGCAGGCTCTTGCCCTTCTCCTAACCTTCGGCTCCGATAATACCTGGTACGAGGACTTTCACCTCGCCAGTCCTGTGCCATGCCCGGCACACACACCGGAAATCACTGGCGGGCTACTGCCCGTCCAGTGCACTGGATTGTTGACATCTTTTAATATATCTTTCTCTTTTTCCTATTAAATTAATTTGTAACTTCGTTAGAATTACTAAAGCGTTTGTCATTTTTACTGATTTCTGCAATTGGCTGAACTGCTGTAATACTGCTTAACTTACTGCTTCCAATTCCTTTGAGATACTTGAAACAAGTTTTTGGGTCAATATTTGATAATTTAATTTCTTTAAACTCGGTTTTTTTTGCTTGAATAGAAACAATGCAATTATTAATTTCCTTTCCAGTTGCCTTATCGATTGTATTAACCCAGCCATTAAAAATGACCGATTCTAATGCTTCTGCTTTGTCTGCTTCAAATAATTCATGCAAAGTCCGTAGAGTCATTTTGTAAATTACTAAGTCGTAATTTTTTGAAAGCTGTGTTTCCGAAAGGAATATTTCTTTCAATTCTTTTTTTGATGCGACATATTTAACTTCTGCCAGTGTCGGTAAATCATCAGGAGCAGGGAGAACATAGTCTATTATCAAAAGTTTGCTGTCGGAGTTATATCCTAAATTAAAATCCTTTGGGAATGTTTCTGGATATTGTGAATTATTGAGAACCATTTCACAATATTGGATAACTGCTTTGGTATTCTTCTGAAAATAACTATCTTTAAGATTTTCAATTTTATCGTTGTAAGCCTTTTGATTATTGTAAAATGTTTCCTTTTCTTTTTCCCAATCTTTTTCAAGAGTACCAAAGCGATTTTTAATATTCTGCTCTTGTCCCTCAAATTCCTTTAGCTGTTGTTCATATTGTTCTTTGATGTTGAAGTTGAAAGAATTTATTTCATCAACTGATTTTTTCCAAGCGGTCATTTCTTCCTGATAAAGTCTTTCCGAAATTGTTTCAGCTTGTTTGATTTTTTCCTCTTTTTGTGATTTGAAAAATTTGTCGACTAAAGAAAATTGTGGTTTAATAAGTTTGAGACGTTTGTCTGGTTTTTGGGGTAGTTTTTTAAAAATTGGCAGAGTTGGCGGTATTATTTTACAAAGTTCTGTTTCCAAATTATTTTTGGGATTTGGAATCTTATATTTTTTCGTATCTTTGAGTGAATCCCAAATTGTCCTGTTGTTATTGCTAAGGGCATTAATAAGCAAATCGTCAATTTGTTTTTGTTTTTCTTTCGCCTCTCGTGTTCTTTCTTCCGCATTGTTTAAACTCGCTTCTTTGTCAGCCTGTGATTTTTTATTGTGACAAATTTTTGCCCACTGGATATCCCACTTTTTAAATTGGGCTGCAATCTTAGCATTACTAAAACTACTAAAACCCCAACAGTTAGTGTAATCGTCCCTTATTACACGGGTAACACCGAGACCCTTATGTTCAATTTTATAATATGACCAATAACAGTTGTCACTATTCCATTTATCCAATATGTTGTGTAGATCTTTAAAATTCTCTTCAATTTGTTCAGCAGCTATATTTGCCATTGCGTTAGTTCCAAACTCTTTGAACAATCCAAGTTCTTTTAATTTAAAAAAACATTGGGCTGTCATAGCAGCATCAATATTAGCGCTATGCATATTAGTTATTCTTTTTATAGAATCATTAGGAAAAAAACACTTTTGGTAAAGCTCTACAAGTGTAGGCCATTTATATTCACCGTTTTTATATGGTGGAATTTTACAAAATTTTGTTCCTGTTTTCATAGTGCAGAATATTTTATTATCAGGAAAATTCCATTGCATGCCATTCCTTAAAAAGTCAGAGTGAATTATTGGAATTTCGAAATCTATATTATGGCAAATCAGATATTCTGTATTATTGACTACCTTTTTGAAATTGGCATATACATTTGAAGGTTCTATGCCTTTTTCGAGCATCATTGTTGTAGTAATTCCATGTATGTTTGTTGCATCGGCCGGTATTTCTACCGGCTGTTTTAAGTAGAAGTTATTATGTTCAATAAGTTTGTATTCATCATCAAACAATAACCATGCGATTTGAACAACATAAGGCCAATTTTTAAAATCATTAGGAGAGGCATATCTATTAATTGGAAGACCGGTTGTTTCTAAGTCAAATACAAGGTACTTACCAGTGGCTTTTGTCGAATCTTCAAAGTCTAATTTAACTTCTTTTATAATTGACATCTCATTCTCCATTCAGACATAAAACCCAGCACCGAAAATTTTTATTGCTTTATTAATTCTTTAATTTTCTCGTGTCAACACTCCGCTTAACAGGAGCGAGGAACGAGCGTCCTTGTTGAAGCGGTGGTTAGCGACCCATTTGACGCAATACTATATATTTACATGTACAATGGTACACCCAAATCAGAACGATGCATTGAAAACGAATATCCAGTATTCTCTAAAAATTCAACGACTTCTTTTTCTATTTTTGGATCTGCTACAGCAGGTATATATATTTTTTCTATAAGTTCACAAAGGTCTACTTTAATCGGTATCCCTTTATCAGATTTGTGTTCGTTGTATGACTTGTTTATCACAGCGCGAATTTCCTTCTCGTATGCGAAGTAGTTCCATTTTAAGAAAAACGTTTTCAATGTGTTCGGTATGTCAGAATTGAAGAACCGATTTTCAGGTTCCCAATCCCTGAAATCGATATATTCAACCTCCCCGATCCATATTCTTTCGTTATTTGCACTGAAGCTGTTTTTCAAACAGCCTATTGTTGATTGAATAGCAATTGCATCTTGCTGGTCACGACCATAAATTTTCCACATCGCAAATGACTCGGAATCATTTACGTGCCAGCAGTTGATGAGATGTGAACGCGCTTCTTTCTGGATATGCCACTCACAATTGGTATATGTCTTCCCATCATCAGAGGGGAAAGATTGTGTGTCGAGACCAAATTTTTTAATCATTTTGATGGGGAAAATGCCTTCCCACTTATCATCGTTAAATTGATCTGCCCTACAAAAAAACAAAGATTCTTTTTCAATAAGGCTTTTAAACCTATCGAGGGACATGTATCGCCATATTTTTTGTGAATCAGGATATCTCAATAATAATTTAGAGTGTTTTGTATACACTGCTATATCGCCTTTGTAAGTGATCGCTAACGAGCCTGTCGAAAAACCACTTTGCGAGATGATTTTTATGCCTGCAAAGTTAACTTTCAAGAAAGTTAGGATTTCGACAGAAAACAGATGTCATATACCACCGGCAAAGCCGGTGGCTTGAAAGATCCTGAACCGCTCAAAGCGGTTAAAAAACTGGAACCACCTAAAAGGTGGTTATTGAAACAGCTTCAGCTGGTCAAGGCGCTTATCTTCTTGCTCTTGTCTTTGGATATACTCCCGAACAGCGTTCTCATCCTTACCAACTGTCGATACATAATACCCTCTGGCCCAAAAATGTTGGCCTGTAAAGTTCTTTTTACGACCTTGAAAATTGCGGGCTACTTGGATAGTGCTTTTGCCTTTGATAAAACCAACAACCTGAGATACTGCATATTTGGGAGGAATTGTAAGCAAAATGTGGACATGGTCCGCCATCAGATGCCCTTCGATCACCCTACTCTCTTTTTGCTCAGCAAGTTCGCGCAATATTTCTCCCAGATATTTCCTCAAATCGCCATATATGGCCTTCTTACGATATTTCGGTATCCACACCACCTTATTCCCGTAAATGTCAAACTCTGCGAGTCCCCCGGCAAAGCCGGGGGTTTACCGATTGGGGGTGCATGGGGGGGCATGGGGACGCCCATGCAATTACGCGTTTCTATGCTTTTCGGGACTTAGCCCCAACTCCTCCACAATAGTCCGCCCGCGCTGTGCGGCCCTGCTGACTGCGGATTGGCTCATCCCCAATCTAATACCAACTTCAGTTGTCAGCATTCCAAGCTCCTGAACCGCCCAGCAGATTAATACGCTTCGTGCTTTAACACGATATGGTTGTTTCCCGGGTGACATTAAATCACGTTGAGGAATATCGAATATTTCTTCAATTACCCTTACAATCCTATCAAATGTATAACCCTCTGCCCTAAGACGGTATTTCCGCTCCATTGTCTCAAAAGCTGAACCAAGAACCTCTTTCACAAAGTTGCTGTCACCAAGAACACGTTCATCACTCTTAAAATGTATTTTCATCTTCCGCAATTCTCTCAACTCATGCCATCCGCCTACGCTCCGGATCAGCCCACCGCCGCTAAGTTCAGGTTTCCGGCCTTCATCAACACCCTTAGCAATAAATTGCTCGTATTTCTTTAAAGCCCGATACCTGCGATTGCCGAACATCCCTATAACTTTCTCAACATCCTGCCAGTCGCTTTTCTTTAATCTCATTATCCTGCTGTGCCCACTGCAAACAAATCCGGACAACGCTTTCAAATCAGGCACAATACCAGCCCTTAATGAATTCAAATGGATATACCTGACAAGTTCCATCAGATATGTGTTCTCCTGGCACAAAATTGATTTATAACGGTTCTGAAACAGATGTCCGCTTCTTTTATAACGCCGGTTGAAACTCACAGCGTATCCCGTTAAAAGACGGCGCATGACCGTACTCACAGGTACTTTGCCGGTCCGCAAAAGAAGGTGAAAAAAGAAACGCATAATTTCATGGGCGTCCCTCTATGCCCCAAGAGATTTTATGAATAACCATGATCATTTTTTGCTACATATTGTAATATGTCACTATAGCATCGCATAAACCATGGATGGTAGATTCTTCAGAAATGATATCAACGTTGAATCCAAGCTTTATTGCTGTTTCAGCGGTGACCGGTCCTATACACGCAACAACAACGCCGTTCATAAGTAAATCAATGTCATGAACATGAATAATGGAATAAAAGTTTTTTACAGTGGATGAACTTGTAAATGTAACCATGTCCACACGCTTGTCTCTAAGACGGGATAACAGCAGATCCGCATTCTCCTCATCCGGTTCGGTACAGTATACAGCAACATCATCAACACATGCGCCCATGTTGGTCAATTCTTCAGGAATAACAGCTCTTGCCTGCTTTGCCCTTGGAAGAAGTATTTTTTTACCTTTGATATTTTCACCCAAAAACGCTTCAGCAATCGATTCGGCCGTGTAGGTTTTTGGGACCATATCGCTTTTGACTCCGAAATCGAACATTCTTTTCTGAGTTGCAGGCCCTATAGCTGCTGTTTTCAAATGATTCAAAGACCGAACATCCTTGCCCTGCTTGCTAAAAAGCGCTTCGAAAAAGAAATCAACGCCATTAACACTCGTAAAAATAATCCAGTCATAAGAAGAAAGGATTTCTATGCATTGGTCAAGGGGCGGATTCTCTTCGATAGGAACAACTTTTATTAAAGGGCACTCAAGGCATGCGGCACCAAGTCCGGAAAGCAATTTTACAAGCTCGCCGGACTGTTCCCTTGACCGAGTTACAAGGATATGCTTGCCCATCAACGGCCGGTTTTCAAACCATTTCATTTTTTCTCTGAATGTTACCACTTGCCCTACAACAATCACCGCCGGGGGTTTTATGCCGGAAGTTTTTGCTTTTTCAACAATATTTTCAAGTGTCCCGGAAATTGTAAACTGAATGGGGGTTGATCCCCATCGAATAATAGCTACAGGTGTATCTGCTTTCCTTCCATACTTTACGAGTTTTTCAACAATTTTATGCAGATTTTTAACCCCCATTAGAAAAACAATGGTACCAATACCTTTTGCAAGTGATTCCCAATCAATCCCGGATTCATTTTTTTCAGGATCTTCATGACCTGTTACAAAAGCAAGTGTTGAAGTAAACTTTCTGTGTGTAAGCGGTATCCCTGCATAAGCCGGTGCAGCAATTGCGGATGTTACCCCAGGGACAATCTCGTAGGCAATATTTGCATCAATCAACGCTTCAGCTTCTTCGCCGCCACGTCCAAAAATAAAAGGATCTCCTCCTTTTAACCGGGTAACGATCAAGCCTGTTTGGGCTTTTTTAACGATAAGCTCATTAATTTTTTCCTGGGTTACCGTGTGGCACCCGCTTTGTTTGCCAACAAAAATTTTTTCTGCATTTTTCCCGGCAAACTTTAACAGTTCCGGTGATGCGAGATAATCATAAATGATTACATCTGCCTTTTCTATACATTCTTTTCCTTTTATCGTAATAAGGGCAGGATCGCCTGGGCCTGCACCCACAAGAAACACTTTTCCATTCATTTTTTTTCTTTTAATTATAGGGAATATATACTAAATACTATAAGTATATTTGGATGTTTTTCTTCAGAAGCATCTGTTTAAAATACTTCCACGATTGATTATCCTGTATCAATGGCCACAGCTTGAACAGCTTGAAGATGCGCAGCTTCCACAGGATGAAGATGAACTGGATGATCTAACCGTTTCTCCACCGCTTCCTTTGCTCAAAAAACCACACGCAGACATAAGTTTATTTACTTTATCGCTATTACAAGAAGGGCAATTTTTCGGTTTATCATTACCAAAAACAAGGTATTCGAAATCTTTACTACAGTTATTACAATAATATTCATAAATAGGCATATGTATTCCTCGTAAACTTCAAGACCACGATTCCGACCGTATCAATACAGTTTTGTGTATTTAACCTATATCTTTTAACACACAGTGTTTGCTTATGCAATAGGCAGGTATTAAATAAGGATAAGAATGGTTTACAGATATGACATCAAGAATTTGTTTAATTAAAGCAAAGGCATTTATTCCGGCAAAAGATCATAATAATAATGCATGGCATCTGTTCGCGTTACAATCCCAATAAGTTTCCCGTTTTCAACAACAGGAAGACGACCTATGTCATGCTTGACTAATAAACGGGTAGCATGAACAATGCTCGTTGCGGGTCCTATGGTTTTCACATTTGTACTCATGAAAGCTTTTACCGGCATATCCATTTGGTTTTTTTGTCGTATTTTACTAAAGTCTCTTCTTGAAATAATGCCAACCACTTTGTCACTTTTTAGTACAGGGATTCCCGTACATCCCTTTTCCCGCAAGATTAATGACACCTGCCTCATGGTTGTCTCTTCTGATACACTTATAACCGGAAAAGACATGATATCTCCAATTTGAATTGAAGGCGCCTGATTTCCTTTAATCAGATCAATAATAATATTTTCTACTGCAATAGGACTGACAGATTTCAACATCGCAGAACCTGCTTTTGGATGTCCTCCTCCTCCAAGGGTTTTCATTATAGCACCCATGTTCAAAGCATCTGAATGGCTACGTCCAATAACAATACTTTTATCACCTTTTTTATCTGTAAAAATTCCAAACGCAGAATCAACATTAAGGATTTCCCGGTACATGTTAACAATGACTGCAAGACCGGTTACGTGCCCATTAATGCTCTGTCTGTTAATGCTTATATTATGTGCATTGACCTTTATTCTCTCAGATGTTTTTAGCATTTCAAACAAAAGGTCTTTTTGCTTTTGGCTGTATGCTGAACGTATGAAAGTACCCAGGACATTTAAATCTGCATTATTTTCAAGAAGGAATCCTGCAGCATATGCATCTTCAGCGGTGGTTGATGGAAATGTAAGATTGCCTGTATCTTCATACAACCCGATTAAAAATAACGTCGCCTGAATCGATGAAACAGGTTTATTCTGTTTTATTAAATGTCTTAAAAGAAGCGTAATTGTTGCACCTTTCTTTTCAACACACTGCCATGTGGCATGTATATTTCCCTTCTGCACATGATGATCCCACAGGATGATTTCGATATCATTTCTCCTGTAAAAGCTGCTTTTAAACTGCAATCGTTCCCATGAACCTGCGTCAACAATAATGAGGCTTTTGATGTCATCGGGATTGACCTGTTTTATCGGCACCATGTTAAACATGTCTTTATGTATGGAAAGAAATGCATTAACATTTGGGTTGATACTGTCAGGAAGGGCAACAATTGCATCAGGATACAAGATTGTTGCTGCAATCATTGAAGCCAGTGAATCAAAATCTGTGTTTTTATGGGATGTTACAATACGCATAAAATATAATTTATAGATACACTACAGTATACATGGGGCATTAATTGCTGAAGTTTTCATATGGATACCAATCCTCTTTTCTCAATTTGTCAACTTTCAGAACAGCAATTTGATTGATGCGGGTATCGTAAACGATTTTTCTTCCTTTTTGGCCACCAACATCCTGAGAGACAAGGTCTATACCCTTTTTTTTTAAAATGTTTTTAGCGATCATTATGTTCTCTTCACCAACATCGTTTCGTGAAGAAAAATCAGGATGGTTTGAGCCTCCGAATATCTGTGCTTCCAGAGATGAAATCCTTGATCCATTTTCTATCATCATCCGGATTAAGGCAGATGTAGAAACATTTCCAAAACGAGCCGTAGCTTCAGTACTCTGTGAAGTTTTAGGAAGCTTGAAATTGTTCATCCCTCCTATTTTAAGTTTATTATCATAAATACAAACTGACACACAGGAACCGAGAACTGCCGAAATAATGGCAGGTTTTGCAGATACGAATATGTATCCTGGCTTGATAAAATAATCTATAGTCGTCGTTTTTTTTGATTCATCGGACATGTTTGAGATAACCTTCTAATTATAACAAGATGTTAAAAAAATGAACTCCTCATATCAACATATAATCATTCTAACAGCATAATAATCTTGATGTTGAATTGCAACAAATATGCCAGAAAAAAACGAGTGCTTTTCACTATTTTTTTTAAAATAAGGATAGCTTCCTAATTTAAAAAGAAAAATCATCTATCATTTTTAAATATTGCTTGTCATGATTAACATGATAGTTTATGAGAAATAAATGGCATAAAGAAATTAAAATCGTTTTCATAATTTTTTCTATTTATTTAGACATACTCATATCATAT
>JAGVGX010000112.1 GCA_020056865.1 Desulfobacterales bacterium | reverse complement strand
TGATTATGACAAAACATTTCCATAGTGAACTGGAGAAAATTAAAAAAAAGATTTTATCCTTAGGCGCATTGATTGAAGATCAAATGCATTTGGCAAGCAAAGCGATTAAATCACGTGATGCAGATATTGCCAGACAAATCATCTATTCGGATAATGAAATAGACGACATGGAGGTGGAAATTGAGGAAGAATGTTTAAAGGTACTTGCCCTTCATCAGCCGGTTGCCGTGGATTTAAGGTTTATTATTGTTGTTATTAAAATAAACAATGAGCTTGAAAGAATTGGTGATCAGGCAGTAAATATTGCAGAAAGAGTAGAGATTCTGGCAAAAAAAGACCACATGGGCTTTATTTTTGATTATACACCCATGATTGAAAAAGCTGAATTTATGTTGAAAAAGAGTCTTGACGCGCTGGTAAATTTTGATCTTAACATGGCCATGTTGGTGCGCGTTTTAGATGATGATGTGGATAAGATGAAAGACGAGGCATACGATCAGATAAAAAATATAATGAAAGAATATCCCGGACGAATAGGATATTTAATTAACCTTTTTCTCATATCGCGCCATATCGAACGCATTGCAGATCATGCAACAAACATTGCCGAAGAGGTTATTTATCTTATCGAAGGCGAAATTGTTAGACACGCAAGCTTAAATGAAAGATAAGGGTTTTTGTGAAGCGTATCAAAACAAATAAAAAATTAATATGGCACATCTATCTGCCCAATCTTATGGTCACGCTTTTTTCACTCGTTGCGGCAAGCTGGTATATTTCGACGTTTATGGAGCATATGATCATTGAAAGGACTCAAGAGAGCCTTAAGGCACAAGGGGTGCTTTTGGGAGAGCTGATAGACCCATATCTTAAAGAAAACCACCTGAAACCGATTGACAGTTTATGTAAAAAAGCGGCTCTCCGGACCGAGACACGCATTACTGTGATCATGTTGGATGGAGTTGTTGTAGCTGATTCAAAAGAGGACCCATTGAAAATGGACAACCACATCAATCGTCCTGAAATTTCCAAGGCTCTTGCCGGAGGAACGGGGATATCCATCAGATTCAGCGGAACTCTCAGGCAAAGGATGATGTATGTTGCTGTACCGCTGAAAAAGGATGGGAATATTAAAGCGGTTGTGAGAACGTCTCTTCCTTTAACGGTTATAGATCATGCTGTTCAATTGATTAAGAAGAGGATATTTTCCGGATGTGTATGTATAGCCGTGCTTGCCTCTCTCGTTTGCTATTTGATTTCTCGTCGCATCAGCCGGCCGGTTGAGGAAATGAAGGCCGGTGCGGACAGATTTGCTGCAGGTGATTTAAAGTACACACTTTTTCCCCCGCAAATATTTGAGCTTGCCAGTCTGGCTGAAGCATTAAACAGGATGGCGATTCAATTGAACAATCGTATGGAGATGGTTGTTAACCAGCGTAATGAATACATAGCGGTTTTATCGAGTATGATTGAAGGTGTTATTGCAGTTGATACGAATGAGCGAATCATTGGGATAAATGATGCTGCTGCAAAGATGTTTCATATTATGCGGCATGATATAAAGGGGAAAAGTGTCCAGGAGGCTTTAAGAAACCGAGATCTTAACAGAATACTTGAAAAAAATTTAAATACAGAAAGCACCACGGAAGAGGACATTGTCATATCCGATACAGGTGAGAATATTGTTCATACATTCATCACGCCTATGTATAATTCAACGGGAAATAGAATAGGGACGCTCTTGGTGTTTCATGATGTAACAGATGTAAGACGTCTTGATGTTATGCGGAAAGACTTTGTTGCCAATGTTTCTCATGAAATCAGGACGCCTTTAACTGCGATTAAAGGGTTTGCCGAGACATTACATGATTGCATTGATGGAGATAAAGAAGAAGCTAAACGTTTTTTACGGATCATAGAGGGGCATGTCAACCGTCTTGATGTTATTTTAGATGATTTGCTTGCACTGGCAAAATTAGAAAAAAAAGAGGGGAAAAAAGAGTTTATATTTGAAAAAACCTGTATCAAATATGTTTTGAAAACGGCCATACAGGTTGTAGAAGCGAAAGCAAAAGGGAAAAATATCACTATAATTCTGGATTGTGATGAAAAGATTACCGCAAGGATTGATGCCACTATTTTTGAACAGGCCATTGTAAATCTTTTAGACAATGCCATAACGTACAGCCCCTCTGGAAAAAGCGTATGGATTCATGTCAGTTCTGATGATGAAATGATCAGCATAAGCATTAGAGATTGCGGCTGTGGCATTCCAAAAGAACATATTCCCAGACTTTTTGAAAGATTTTATTGTGTTGATAAAGCAAGAAGCAGAGAACTTGGCGGAACGGGGTTGGGGCTCGCCATTGTTAAGCATATTGTCAGCATACATGAAGGAAACGTAGTGGTTGAAAGTGTTCCCGGCAGCGGGAGTACGTTTACAATTTATCTGCCTGCGTAAACGCAGAATTTTTTTCTATACCAACCCACTTGATATACTAATCGCCACTATCCTATAGTGCCTGATTGATTGCCAGCATCTTTATTAAAATACAGCGTTTCAAGTATTCCAAAAACAATTTCTCTTTTAATTGGTTTTGTAAGATAATCATTCATTCCAGCCTTAAGGCACTCGTTTCTATCTTCTTTCAATGTGCTGGCAGTCAAGGCAATTATAGGGATGGAACTGAATCCCAAACCTCTGATTTTTCTGGTCGCAGCTATTCCATCTATCTCAGGCATATGAACATCCATAAAAATCAGATCAAAGCTGTCAGGAGATGAAGTAAATGTTTCAATAACTTCTTTCCCGTTATTAACAATTTTAACATTATATCCCGCTTTTGTCAGCATGGTTTTCCATAGTTTTTGATTGACAGGGTTATCTTCTGCTATAAGTATACTTGCTGAATGTTTCATATCTTCTCTTGCAGAATGCTGGGTCTGGATATGCTTTTCCCCTGACGCGTCTGTTTTGCGTTTTCCAATTAACATGGTAAGCATGTGATAAAGTTTTGTTCTTTGGACTGGTTTACTGATAAAAGCGTCAAAACCGGCGTCCTCGCATTTTTTCGCATCTCCTCTTGCCATGGAAGATATGGCTATTAATTTAAGTTGGTCCGTATTGATTTCTAAATTTCTAATTTGCTGTGCCAATTCATATCCGTTGACTCCAGGTGCATGTATGTCACAAATGCAGAAATCAAAGGAGTTTTTTTCATTATGCGCCTTTAATATGATTGATAATGCGTCATTGCTGTTTTCTATTGAAACAACCTTGCCACCTGCTGATTCCATAAAATTTTTCATTAATGGAGATGTTTGACATGTTGCTATCAATGATTAATGTTTTTTTCCCGGAAAGTGACTCAGGGACAATTCTTTCCGATTCTTTGGGTTCTGCTTTGTTCAACCAGACCGTGCAATGAAATGTACTCCCTGTCCCTTTTTCACTTTCTGCCCATACATCCCCCTGCATGATGTTTGCAATTTTTTTACAAATTGATAATCCTAATCCGGTTCCTCCATATTGTCTTGTCGTTGATCCGTCTGTCTGCTGAAAAGCTTCAAATATTAAATTTATCTTGTCATTATCAATACCTATCCCGGTGTCTCTGATTTTTGCATGAAGTTTGATGCGTTTTTCATCTTCATCTTCAACATCAATGGAAAGTGCAATTTCTCCGGATTCAGTAAACTTTGAAGCATTGCCCATCAGGTTGGTAAGTATCTGTCGGTATCGGGTCGGGTCACCTTTAACAAAAGCAGGAACGTTATCTCCAATGCTGCACAAAAGTTCGATAGATTTATCAGCGATTTTTGGCTTAATTAAATTGCATACATCATAGATTAGCAGTTCAGGATCAAAATTAATTTCTTCAAGGTTGATTTCTCCGGCTTCAATTTTAGAAAAATCAAGAATATCATTGAGAAGAGACAAAAGTATTTCTCCGCTTCTTTTAATGGTGTTAACATAATCTATTTGTTCTTCATTCAAAGGAGTATCGAGAACGATCTCCGTAAAACCGATAACTGCGTTCAAAGGGGTGCGGATTTCATGACTCATATTTGCAAGAAACTGGCTTTTGGAAATGTTGGCCAGCTCAGCTTCCATGGTCATTTGATTTGAATGTTCAATAGCATCTTCGAGTTGTGTGTAGGCGAGTTCAGTCTCTTTTTGTGCGTTTAAAATATGTTCTTCGGCAAGTTTACGGTCGGTAATATCGAGAGATGTAGATAATGCATATTTTTGGTTGTTAATAGTTATAAGTTCTGAGGATAAAAGCATGGTAATTTTTTTCCCGAACCTGTCATACCTCTCAATTTCATAGTTATGTATTAGCTTGTTTTTTTCAAGCAGGTCCCCTATTGTCTTTCTATGCTCTGGGCCGGCCATCCATATTCCTAATTCTGTAGACGTTTTGCCAATGACTTCTTCTCTTGAATAACCGGTGGCTTTACAGAAGGCTTCATTGACTTCTATGTAGCGACCGTCGTTAGTCGTGGTGATCGTCATCCAGACAGGGCTGAGTGTAAACGCTTTTGATAAATACCCTTCAGAAAGGGCAAGTTTTTTCTTGAACTCCACAAATTTTTTATTGTTCTGGTACATAATGAAATATACGGTAAAAACGCCTATAATTATGGCAGTTAGTCCTATGGCAGAAATATTAAAAAATTTGTTGCCTATAACTCCCGCCAAAAGTGTGATAATAAGTACTGATCCCCAAAAGATGTTTTTATTATGTTTCATGACATTCTTTCTTGCAAACATGTTGTTGTTATTTTTTTTGATCTGATCAAGCTGCATGGAACTTTTTTAGCGATATGCGCATAATTTTCGTAATTTGTATAATTAAGTATGCAAAAAACAAGCCACATATAATATCCGATGTGTTTAAAGTACAACTTTTTATAAAAAATATTCCTAAATTACTATTTCTAAAAAGATA
>JAGVGX010000300.1 GCA_020056865.1 Desulfobacterales bacterium | reverse complement strand
TGTGACGAGATCTACAGGGCAGGGGATAACCCCTGGATCCATATGTCTTATATTGGTTTTTTCTATGACAACAACGCGGTTATCCTGCCTGAGTTTCCAGGCTATCTGGCCGTATCCTACATCAATTGCATATATTTTTTTTGCTCCGTGATGGAGAAGGCAGTCGGTAAACCCGCCGGTGGAAGCGCCAACATCAAGACAAATAAAATTATCAACATCTAAGCCATACACTTTCAGGGCTTCTTCAAGCTTTATGCCGCCTCTGCTCACATATGGTACATCATCTTGTTTGAAAACGATTGTATCGGTTTCAGAAACAAAAAACCCCGGTTTATCAACAACCTGATCGTTTACAAAAATCCGGCCTGCCATAATCAATGCCTGTGCACGATGCCGACTTTGTGTAAACCCTTTTTCAACAACCATCAGATCAATTCTTTTTTTGGATACAGCCATAACCAAAACCAAACATGAAATCACACCTTTTAAGCCCTTATTATATACGCTTGGCGTGCTTGTTATATCAGATTACTTTTTTGTCTCCTCAGCAAGCTTTAATGCTGCATTCACGATAGCATGTGAATCGATACCGTATTTAGCACGCAAAATAGCCTGAGGCCCGTGCTCTATAAACGCATCAGGAAGTCCAATTCGTTCAATTGAAAACCCTGCTACTTTATTATCGCACAGGCATTCAATAACAGCACTGCCGAAACCGCCTTGCAGCACATTTTCCTCTACGGTTATTATTTTACGTATATCAGAGGCAAGATTGCAGATTAATTCAACATCAAGAGGTTTAACAAATCTACAGTTGACAATGGTTGCAGATATCCTTCTTTCCCTTAAAATTGTATATGCATCCATCGCATCTATAACGGTTCTCCCTACGGATAGAATAAGCAAGTCATCACCTTGGGTAAGAATTTCTCCTTTTCCAATCTCGACAGGTGTGATGATTTTATCGATTGCAACTCCGGTTGCAGTTCCTCTGGGGTATCTGAAAGCTATGGGCCCATTATGGTTAATGGCTGTTGCAATCATATTGCGCAGTTCACTTTCATCTTTTGGCGCCATGACCACCATATTGGGAAGGCTTCGAAGATATGAGAAATCGAAAAGGCCGTTATGGGTAAATCCATCTTCTCCGACAATACCCCCTCTGTCAACAGCAAAGGTTACAGGAATAGCTTCAAGGCATACATCATGTATGATCTGATCATATGCGCGTTGCAGAAAGGTTGAATAAATAGCCACCACAGGTTTAAAGCCCTTAAGCGCAAGACCTGCAGAAAAAGTGACCCCATGCTGTTCAGCTATGCCTACATCAAAAAAACGGTCAGGATAGGTTTTTGCAAAGTCAGCAAGCCCTGTTCCTTCCGGCATGGCTGCAGTAACAGCGATGATCTTTTCATCCTTGCCTGCCAGTTCAACCATGGTATTGCCAAAAATTTGCGTGTATGTTGGCGTTGTTTTTTTGTTACAGCTGTTGCCTGTTTCCACCTCAAAAGATCCAATACCATGGAAATATACCGGATTTTTTTCAGCAGGAGCATACCCTTTCCCTTTTTGGGTGGTAATATGAAGGAGTACAGGTTCATTAAGATATTTAATATTTTGTAGGATTTCAATAAGGTGTTTCAGGTTATGGCCATTAATGGGGCCAAAATATTCAAAATTAAACGCTTCAAAAAGCATCCCAGGCGTAACAAACGATTTGAAAGATTCTTCGGAACGCTTTGCAAACTGATAAACATCGGTTCCTATTTTTGGAAGTGATTTTAAAAACTCTCCAAACTCCTTTTTGAACACCTGCATTTTTTTTGCAGAAAATGTCCTGCTCAGAAATGAAGACAAAGCTCCGACATTGTGTGATATCGACATATCATTGTCATTTAAAATAACAATAATATCCTTGTGGATATCTCCTGCCTGGTTAAGCCCCTCAAAAGCCATTCCGGAAGTCATGGACCCATCTCCAATGACAACAACAACCTTGGAGGTTTCATTTTTTAAACGCATGCCGCAGGCAATCCCAAGACCCGCAGATATGGAAGTGCCGCTGTGTCCTGTGGAAAAGGCATCATGCTCACTCTCTTTAATAGATGTAAAGCCACTTATACCTTCATGCTTACGCAATGTATGGAACTTGCCTCTTCGCCCAGTAAGCAGCTTATGGGCATATGCCTGATGACCGACATCCCAGATAATCTTGTCGTCAGGGGAGTCAAACACATAATGGATGGCAATTGCAAGCTCAACTGCACCGAGACTTGAGGCAAGATGGCCTCCGTTTTTAGATACGACATTTATTATAACCTCTCTTATTTCTTGAGCAAGTAAAGGCAAATCGGTTCTGGAGAGCCCCTTAAGATCTTCAGGTGAATCTATTTTATCAAGCAATTTCAATGCAATTTATCTCCATGAATATTCTTTTATCTATTTCTGTGTACAACGTACCTGGCAATTTCACGAAGCGGATCTGCGTGCTCATCAAAAGTTTCAAGTGATTTTAAAGCGGTATTAACCAGCTTATTCATATATTCTTTTGAACGATCAAGACCGAGCATTGAAGGATATGTATTTTTATTGCGAATGGCATCTGTACCCGAAGTTTTCCCCATGATCAAAGGATCTCCTTCCACATTAAGAACATCATCTGCAATCTGAAAAGCAAGGCCTATTTTTTTAGCATAAACGTTAAGATACTCAATCTGTTTTTTAGTTCCGCCTCCCAAAACAGCACCGGAATGGATTGACGCTTCAATCAGTGCCCCTGTTTTTAAAGAATGCATATCTTCGAGTTCCTGCAAGGAAAGTACAGAATTTTCAGACAGCATATCACGCATCTGTCCTTCAATCATTCCTTTACAGCCCGCAGCCTTACATATTGCATTTATAATAGAAAGATGTTTTATTAAAAAATCATTATTTTTAGTGTGACTTGTTTGAATTGATGAAAGCAACTCAAATGCAAGCGTGAGCAGTGCATCTCCAGCCAAGATGGCTGTTGCTTCATCAAATTGGATATGACAGGTTGGATTGCCTCTTCTCAGCGTATCATTATCCATTGCAGGAAGGTCATCGTGTATCAGCGAATAGGTGTGTATCATTTCAATTGCACAGGCTGCAAAAACAGCCATATTAGTATCTCCACCCACAGTTTCACAGGCCGAAAGGCACAATACAGGCCTTAAGCGCTTGCCGTTAGACATAAGAGAATATCTCATCGCCTTTAATAAACGGCTTGAATGATGCGAATTGCTTAAAGCATTATCCAGAGCCTCATTGATAATATTGCGTTTTAAATCAAGATATCTGCTTAAATCTGTCATTGCTTTGAAAACAAACTATTCACTGTTCAAGTTGTTTGAATCCACAAACGGTTGTTCAATAATTTTACCATCATCTTTTTTTAAAAGAATCGTGACCTTTTTTTCAGTTTCATCCAGTACCTTTGAGCAAAATTTTGACAGATTCACACCCTCTTCAAATTTTTTAACAGCTTCATCGAGAGGAAGGTCTTTTGTTTCAAGTTCTAAAACAATTTGCTCAAGTTTTTTAATAGCATTTTCAAATGTTTGTTTTTTCATCACTCAATTTTTCCTCGCTCAATTTTTCTTCTACGCGACACAAGGCTGAACCTTTGGACATCATTATTTCAAGTTTTTCACCAATAGATATAAACCGTGAATCCATGACAACTCGTTTGTCCGGCACAGTTCTAACAATACTGTATCCTCTTTTTAATATTTCAACAGGGCTTAACGTATTCAAACAGGCATTTATCCCTTTTAAAGCAACATGCTTGTTAGATATATATTTATTTAAATATTTAAGAACGTTGCAATATAATAATTCAAGCTTTTCATTTATTAATTCTATGCGTTTTAAGGGGCTGTTGGAATCAAGACGCCCTGAACAAAAAGCAAAGGACATCCGTTGTTCTTTTATTTTAGACTCAAAAGCCCTGACAAGGCGACATGTGACATCATCTGTTTTAAGCTTTAAATTATCAATATGTTTTTTAGGATCAATCAGTCTTTGTAACAGCCTGTCATTCAAGCCACGCATGTTCTCAATGTATTTTATATAGTGCAGATTCAAATCCCGCGAAAGATCAAAACAAATTTTTAATAGGTCATTTTTTTTTGGAACAACAATTTCAGCTGCTACAGAAGGGGTGGCGGCTCGAAAATCTGCAACGAAATCAATGATGGTAAAATCAGTTTCATGCCCTATGGCTGAAACAACAGGAACAGATGATAGAAAAACAGCTCGTGCAACATCTTCACAATTAAATGCCGCAAGGTCTTCAAGAGACCCGCCGCCTCTTGCGATAACAACGACATCCGGGGGTGATGCCATTGAATTTGCAAGTTTAAGAGCCGATACAATGTCATTTGCAGCAGCAGTACCTTGAACTTGAACAGGAAAAATTTCAATGGGTATGTTTGGAAATCGTCTGCAGGCAACTCGCAGGAAATCATGAAGCACTGAACCGGTTGGCGATGTAATGAGGCCAATTTTTTTGGGAAGAAAGGGAAGGGGCTGTTTGTGTTTTTTATCAAAAAGCCCTTCTTTGAACAGTCGTTCTTTCAACTGTTCGAATGCAATCTGCAATGCGCCTATACCTTTGGGCTCAATATGCTCAAGTATTAATTGATATGACCCTCTCGGTTCATAAACACTGACCCTGCCCAGGCCTGTTATACTTAATCCGTTACCGAGTTCAAATTTTAATGATTTATTCTGGCCACGAAACATAACGGTGCTGATCTGGGCACCATCATCTTTTAAAGTAAAATAAAAATGTCCTGATACAGGAATACTGAAATTTGAAATCTCACCAGACACCCAAACAAAAGGGAATCTTTCTTCAAGCAGTGTTTTGATATTTGAAGTAAGCTCAGTGACCGTATATATATTTTTTTGAACCTGGTTGATGCCTGTATGCATGTCGGCCTAACGTCTGATAATATATATTATGTAAACTTTCTTTCTGTGGCTTCTCTATAGGGAGTCTTTATATGTATTTAGCAGCTCCCGTATTGCAGGGATAATATAAATATGGTCATGCTGTATATTGCCTAAGCATGATGCAAGAAGATCATTTTTTTTATGAATAGATTTTTTTTTGTCCATTATAAATATCTGTTCTCCCTTAATTTTACAAAAACCACTTTTAGCATGTAAACCAAGGGTATCTAAGTTTTTTTCTTTTACCGTAATATTCAATTTTGCTGCAACATCTATGAGATGCTCATAAATTTGTTCCGGTTTCATTGACATAGATTTGCCCGGCCTGTAGTGTAATGGCCTTTAAATGAACAATAAAAAAAACTTCAACAGGTTGTAGAAAGTGAATTCTTAATATATAATATATCATATGTAAATATAATATGTTAAATATATATTATTCATTCTTTACTTGATTGAAAGACATTATCTTGTCAACCTGATAATCTGATAAATAAAACACGAATTTGTTTTCTGATGAAATTGCAGGATATGTTTTATGATCATCATTGATTTTGCCAAAAATCGATAACCGATATTCTTTGGGACCTTTTAGCAAAACTGTATAAATAGGCGATTGAAAATCCTCTTTTTCTTTTCCATGTATAAACGTATCACATTTTAATGCTGATAAGGTGCTTAAAAGAAGATCAATTTTTTCTTCATCGCATACATGGTTATCTGTTGTCTGCCATTGATCCTTTGATTTTTGTATTCCGGTTTCCTGTATTGAATCTGTTTTATCGGATGTTGATTCTACAGGTACCTGTTTTCGAATTAATACAAGGTCTTGTTTCTCTTTATGAATATCGATTTCTGCAATATCGGAAACATTAAATGAAAGAACGCTTGTATTTCTTAATTGATCAGCCGTATAATCAAATTTACTTCTTAAATTGCCTTTCGCGTGATATACACGCGGGTCATTATCTACTTTTATAAATGTATTTTCGCTTGAGCTGGCGGCTTTGCCTATTTCAAATTCCCTAATTTTTTTGCTTGTTTCATTAAAAGCCTTTACAGCGATTTTGCTATCATCTTCGAGTCCATACCGATTATAGTTTCCTGACTCTGAAACAAGTGCAGTTAAAGACAGTTTTTCAATAGTATCTGTCATCCCTTGGATCTTGTCTGAATCCGCCAGGTATCCTTCAGGATCAATCTGCCAGCTATCATCCTTTTTCTTTAATGTTAAGTTTAGACCGGTTTTTACAATTTCAATTTTAGAAATGTCTTTTTTCAGAATCACATTCATATCCGGCATGTTATAGTTTGTTTTGTCCGGATTATAAAACCACAGATAAATACAAAGAACGCTGATTAATACTGCTGGTATGATATACCCTTTTATGTTTTTCATTAATAACCCTTTTCTTTTTGAAACATAAATTTAATTTTTTTTCTTCGAGCCCTTCTTTTAATCCATACAAAAAGGCCTAAACATATTACAACTACAGGCAATCCAGCAATATTTAGTGCCTTGACAATATACTTTGTGGCCATGCTGGTATCGTTTAATGGATTAAAATTTTCTTCCTTGCTTCTCATCGCTGCAATTTCACCACGATTGTTGAGATAATCAATAACATTTAAAACAAAAACTGCATTGGGGCTTTTCCCTTCCTGATCAATTATATTATCTGTAATCATAGCTGTGGACCCTATTATAAATATTTTGCTTCCCCTGCTCTTTTCTATGGCGTCGTCTTTTCTTTGAATTTTAGATGGAATGTCATCCGCTTTTTTTTCTTCCAGGCTATCCGGAGTTTCAACTTTTTTAATGGGTATGGGTTTGCCCTTGAAATAGCTTGCAAACTCTCCTTCAAGTAGATATGCCAGAGCATAGCTTTGCATGTTCGTTTGCGAATCCGGAGGATCAATAAACATGGGATTAAGATTAATTTGATCTTTCATTTCCCACGATTCTTCTGATGAAGAAAATAACTTAATTGCTTTTATTCCTGTTTCATCAACACGTGCTTGATTGATTTTGACTGGTGAAACTTTTAAGGCAAACATTTCCTTGATGTTATTCATAAAGTCAAGGTCGTTATTGATGGATTTGTTTTTTATCAAAGGTGCAAAGAAAATTTCCTGTTCACCGCCACCTAACTGTGCAGGCTTTTGTTGTTTATAACAGCTTTTGTCCATAACATAGGACTTGTTAACTGTCACACCATAATGCTCAAGAAGCGCCTCAAGACCTGTGTCAAGAGGAAAATAAGCAGGCCCACGTTGATTGTTTTGCATGTTCAAACCGCCTTGATCCGATGGCAATACTTCTTTAAATGGATCATAAAAAACAGCAAGATTATTTCCTTTCATAACATGCTGATCAATTTGAAATAACTCATAGTTGGTAAAAGTTTCTGTTGGTCTTGCTATGACAAGGCACTGTATATTCTCTGGAATTCTATCTTTTGCCAGATCAATATTTTTAAATGTATAGTTTTTTGAAACAAGTGTCTTAAAACTGGATAAGGTTGCCTCCGGTTGTTGTTGCGACATGGGATTAGACTCTGGCGCGCCGTACAGATTCAATGCGCCGTGGCTCGTCAAATAGCCGATATCTTCATTTATATTGATAATAGCTTCTATGTTTTTGTTGATCATTTCCTCCATGTTCTTCATATCCATCAGCTCATAATAAGTACCAATAAATGGATTCTGCAATACTTGAAGCAAAGGTATCTGAACGGTTTTATCCTTATATTCCATAACAAGCCCTATTGCACCTTGGCCCGCCTGGATGTTTTCTTCATCAAAGGCTGGCCACTGGAGGTTCATGATGCCGTATTTGTCTATGCTTTCTTTCCATCGGCTGTCCTTATGAGTGTCCACGTATGAAAATTCCAATTTGTCATAATTTTTATTGCTAAGTTGATCAACCACTTCTTTTAATTGATCAGGTAGTTGTGAAAGATTAGACAATTTCATCAACCCTGCTACATTTTCTAAAGAAGAGGACAAAAACAATTTTACTTTTATTTTTTCAGACAGATTGAGCAATGCACTCACTTTATTGTTCAATTTTTTAATAGAGGTCGTCAAGTCATATTCGAGTTTGTCGGTTGAGGTAATGGTTGGTATTTTTTCTATCAGATCGCCATGAATAATGACAAGGCCCATATATGCGTTTTTAAATTTAACTTCATCTTTTTCAATACTTTGAATCTGCACCGGATAAATGCCATAGTTTTGTGCCATTTGCTGATTGTTATCAGCGTCATTCCCGATGTTGTTTTCTTCAGGGCTGACATCGTAAAATTGATAGTTAAAGAATGTATTGCTGTTGATCGCGTATTCTTCAAGAAGATCTTTAAGATATCGCTCATTATTATTGTATGGTGCTGGAAGGTCGCTGGTAAAAAATGCTTTGATCGTCAG
>JAGVGX010000139.1 GCA_020056865.1 Desulfobacterales bacterium | reverse complement strand
TTTTAAAGCATCTGACTCGGGTTTTTCATGATCATATCCAAAAAGATGAAGAATCCCGTGTACGAGAAGTTCATTCAATCTGTCTTCCACAGTCATGCCGGCACGTTTGCCCTCATTCTCAGCGGTTTCAACAGATATCACCACGTCACCGAGAAGCTGACGGTTAATGTTGGAAAACTCACCTTCCATCATAGGAAATGCGATAACATTTGTAGGGCCATTTCGATGCAGATATGTTTTATTTAACCTGGAAATCTCTTTGTCATCAACAAAAAGAATCGAAAGCTCCCCATCAGGACATCCCAAGGCGTTTAAGACCACCTGGGCTTTTTTCTGTATCTTTTTTAGAGATATCTTTATCAGGCTTTGCTGATTGCTTATCTGAACTTCCACCTTGTTGCTTCTCGTTTTTTAATGCCGTTGTCTCAGGATAATCGATTCGATGATGGTATATACCATTTAATATCTGATTAAAGCTTTTGGCAATTTTATGGAGATCTTTTAATGTTAGCTCACATTCGTCAAGTTCTCCGTCAGTAAAAATTTTATTGATAACATTCTGGACATGTCCCTTGATTCTCGATGGCGTCGGATTATCAAGTGTCCTCGAAGCCGCCTCAAGAACATCTGCCAGCATCACCAGCCCTGTAACTCTTGTTTGGGGTTTGGGCCCTGGGTATTTGTAATCTTCAATAGCAATTGAACCCTGGCCTTTTTGTTTTTGTGCCTTATCATAAAAAAAACTAATCAGGTTCGTACCATGGTGTTGCCTTATGGTATCGACAATAATGTCTCCCAGCTTGTTGTCTTTTGCTATTTCAACACCATCCTTGATATGAGACATCAATATCAAGCTTGACATGGATGGCGCCAGTTTGTCATGTCTGTTTTTACCGTTCGCCTGGTTTTCTATAAAATATAAAGGTTTTTTTATCTTCCCTATATCATGATAATAACCGCATACTTTTGCAAACAAAGGGTTAACACCAATTTCCGATGCCGCAGCTTCTACCATGGAACCCACAACAATGGAGTGATAATATGTTCCAGGAGCTTCAATCATCAGTCTTCGCAAAAGCGGCTGCTCTAAGTTTGCAAGCTCAAGAAGCTTTATATCCGTAACATAATTAAAAGCTACTTCTAAAATCGGTACAATTCCTGTAGCAACAATCCCTGCACTTATTCCTCCAAGAAACGCAAACACGCAATCCCACAAAAACTTAACTAAAACAAAACCAGGAAGATACGCATCTATCGCTGCCACGATAAGGATATTCAACATCCCGACTTTAAATCCTGTTCTTATCAGTCCTCTCCGCTTTCTTGAACTTTGAATCCAGTGTGCAGCCATGGCAGAGCTAAAGAAAAAATATATAAATATTTCGAATCTGTTATTAAGGGCGATTGCAGCACAGATTGAAAACGCAAGTGAAAAAGCAACAGCGATATCTGCACCCATAAAAAGACAAACCATCATAGCTCCTGCAGCTAAAGGAGCACCGAAAATAACGGAAGAACCCGATATTGAAAATGGAAGATTTTGAGAAAGCAGTTCGGAAAAGTTTGATGAAAATACAGCAACAATCAAAAAAAAGATGAGAACAACGGATAAAAAAAGCAGGTTTTTATTGTAATTCCGATTCACTCTGATTCGATTGTTGATTTGAAGTTTATATGTGATGATAAGAAGACTCAAGATGATAACTACAGCCCCAATGCTGTTTAAAATAAGTTGATCCTTTTGCGTTTTATTTCCTATGGCCTTGAGCTTTAACAAGTGCAGATCGGAAATCCGTTCCCCTTCACGCAAAAGCATTTCGCCTTCTTTAATCATATACAAAACCGTCTTGACTTCTGAAACAGCCTGTTGTTTTCTTTTTTCAGTTTCGATTTTATTAAACGTTATATTAGGCTGAATCAGCCTCTGGCAGAAATCTACAATGAGATTCAAAAGGATATAATTCGCATTTTTAAGAATCGGTTGGCCAACAATCCTTACCATCGTTCTGGCTTGGTCCAGACCGTATGTCTGTTTAAGGTTAAATACCGTTCTTTCCATATTTGTTCCGATGTTTCTTAAAGTGATTCCTTTATTGCTTTCATCGAAAAGTATCTCTTTGTCAGAAACAACACCATTGCCAAGTATTGTCAGAAGTATCATGCTGATATTGTTTGAAATGTCATCAGAAAATTTTTCATTTACGAGGATTTTATAGGCACCATCACTGACCGTAATTCCGATTTTACTTTCAAACCATTGTTTTTTTTTCATGATTTTATCGTGTATGGATATGGAGCCATCTTCAGTATCCGACTCAAGTATCCCACGCATCTCATCAAAAGCCTCAATAATCTGACGGGTAAGATTGCGTTCAAACGAAGGGTCATGATCATACACAGACAATATGCTTTCAGCAGCAAGTTTTTTATTCACCTGCGTTGCAGATAGATCTTCAATAAATAAATTTTCACGCGCCTTTATGTTTTTTTCTGCAATGTCTCCAACCTGATATGCATGTTGCGTTAAAAAAAGGCCGGGGTATATGATAAATATTAAACACGCCGTCACTCCAGCGAGAATGAACCAGCTGACATAATAACCTGAAGCAAGGCGATTTGATATTGTTTTTTTGTTCTTTTTTTTCTTCATAATATGATTGTTTTTATCCAAAATCGATCATAAAAGCATAACCTGCAGCTCATAATGAAATCCGCCTATTTCATTTAACTTTCTTTGTTTTGTCCAGAACCTCATAGGCATTTATAATTTCCTGAACAAGTTGATGGCGAACCACATCAATTTTAGAAAAAAATACAAATTTTATTCCCTTAATTTCCTGAAGGATACATTTAGCTTCTACAAGCCCGGAAGCTCTCTCAACAGGAAGATCAATCTGGGTTATATCGCCTGTAATAACAGCTTTGGAACTGAATCCTATACGTGTTAAGAACATCTTCATCTGTTCTGTTGTTGTATTCTGAGCCTCATCTAAAATAATAAACGCATCGTTTAATGTTCTTCCCCGCATAAAAGCAAGCGGAGCAACTTCAATAATACCCTGTTCAATAAGTCTTGAAACTTTTTCAAACTGCATCATATCATGAAGCGCATCATAAAGCGGTCTTAAATAAGGGTCAACCTTTTCAGCAAGATCACCAGGTAAAAACCCAAGAGCTTCACCGGCTTCAACAGCAGGTCTGGCAAGAATGATACGGCTTACTTTCTTTTGTAACAGCGCTGATACGGCCATAGCCATTGCAAGATAGGTTTTTCCTGTCCCTGCAGGACCAACTCCAAAAACAATGTCAAAATTTCTCATGGCATCTATATATTCTTTTTGAGTACGATTTTTAGGCGTAACAGACCGTTTTTGTGAGGCAATGTATACTTTGTCTAAAAAAATATCCTTGAGTTTGATTTGGTCATCAGAACTAAGAAGCCTTACAGCATATTCAACATCATTCGAATAAACAGGATATCCCTCTTTCAAAAGCCCATATAGCTGCCTAAGTATATTTTCGGAAAGATTGGAAGCAATCTCATCCCCTTTGATATGGATAATACCGCCCCTTGAATCTATGTTTACATCTAAAGCACCTTCAATCGTTTTAAGATTGGCATTCAGTTCTCCAAAAAGCTGTTTTACAAGATTGATATCGTTGAACTTTACTTGTTTATTAACAATCTGTTGCGATCTGTTATATTCATGCGAATCTGTTTTCATGTATAAAAAAAGTTCCCCTCCTGTTTATCGTGGAAACAACGTATAGCCTGTTTCCTACTATCATACCATTTGAAGTTATTGCAAACAACAAATTTATACCCTTTGAGACTTGGAAAACAACTTGACTCAAAATTGCTGCTTTGTTAATTTTGGCGTTTAATATTTGCGTTTCACTCTATGGTTTGCATATATTTTAATTTATATATATAATCTTTAATGTTATCGTAAATTAAATATAAATATCATCTCTTTAAGTTATGGTGAGTTATGAACCCACTGGATATGGTCATTGTTGTTATCGTAAGTTTTTGTTTGATACGAGGCCTTTTTAGAGGTCTTGTGAAAGAATTATCTTCAATCATAGGTGTATTGGTTGGTTTCTATGCTGCATATACATATTATGCGGTGCTTGTTCGTTTTGTTTCAAAATGGACGCCTCACCTTGCATATCTTAATATCATAAGTTTTCTGTTTATTTTCTGCAGTGTATTTATTGTTATCAGTATATTTGGAATAATAATTAAATACATACTTAATATATCCTTTTTGACATGGGTTGACCGTATTTTCGGTTCAATATTCGGGTTAATAAAAGGGGGCCTGATTGTTGCTATTATTGTACTTGCTCTTACGGCATTCCTTGACAAAGGAACTACAGTTATCAGCCGATCAATACTTGCTCCGCATATCACATTGCTATCTGAAAAAATGATTAACGTGGTGCCCGATGATATGGAAAAAAATTATAAAAAAAAATTAAATGAATTCAAAAAGGACTGGAAACGCCGTTAATGCATCATCTTTCATCATTTAACGAACTTATAACCATTATTAAAACCTTACGAGGTGAACAAGGATGCCCATGGGATAAAAAGCAAACGCCGGAAACCATGTCGGTATATCTGATAGAAGAAATGTATGAACTCATAGATGCAATTGCATCTAAAAATAATGATCATATTGTTGAAGAACTTGGTGATGTATTGTTTCTTATCCTTTTTATTCTGTCTTGTTTTGAGGAAAAAGGAATATTTAATATTTCAGACGTAGCACGAATAAGTGCAGAAAAAATGACCAGGCGACACCCCCATGTTTTTGGCAACAAAACAGCAGACAGTGTTGATGAAGTAAAAAAAAGATGGCACAAAATTAAAATGGAAGAAACATCCACTATACCAAAAAAATCTATTCTTGATGCAGTCCCTTCTTCATTACCCGCACTTATCCGGGCTTACAGAATTTCTGAACGTGCTGCCCGTGTGGGATTTGACTGGGAGAATATAACCGATGTTGTAAAAAAAGCAGAAGAAGAATGGGATGAATTTAAAACAGAACTTTCCGCTAATCATTCAGAAAAAACCCCCAATGCCAACGTTTCCACAGAATTTGGTGATACCCTGTTCACCCTTGTTAATGTTGCACGTTTTGCTCATATACATCCTGAGACGGCTTTAACAAATGCTATTAACAAGTTTAAAGACCGCTTTGAGCATATGGAAAAAAGCATTGATAAACAGGGACTGTCTATGGAATCTCTTTCTCATGATCAATTTGACGCGTTGTGGAATACAGCTAAAGACAACATTTTGACAAACAAATAAATCCTACAAGACCATACCACGTTACGTTTATGATCGCAATTATCGACTACAATGCCGGCAATCTTACAAGTGTGAGTCATGCACTCTCATCTATAGGTTATACGTGCACAGTTACCAATGATATTAAAACGATACTGGGTGCTGAGCGTATTATATTCCCCGGTGTAGGTGCTGCTGGGTCGGCAATGAGAAGCTTGAAAGAACTATCTCTTGATCATACAATCAGAAAGTTTTTTTCAAGTGGCAAGCCTGTCCTTGGTATATGCCTTGGAACTCAAATCATCATGGGGCACAGCGAAGAAAATGATACTCAATGTATTGATATTGTTCAAGGCCATGTTAAGGCTTTTTCCCGTAGTTTGACTTCACAACAGGGAGATAAATTAAAAATTCCTCATATGGGATGGAATCGCATTAAACCCACGAGAAGTCATCCTGTTCTATCAGGGTTACATGATGAGGATGAATTTTATTTTGTACACAGCTATTACCCGGAACCTTCAGATAAAGCACACACAATTGCCCATACCGATTACGGGATCTGCTTTTCTTCCATTATAGGATTTGAAAACATGATCGCAACCCAGTTCCACCCTGAAAAAAGTGGAAAACCCGGACTGAATTTTTTAGAAAATTTTTGCAAATGGAAGCTATGCTGAGTAAACGTATTATCCCATGCCTTGATGTGAGAGAAGGAAAGACCACCAAGGGCATAAAATTTAAAAATAATGTAGACATCGGTGATCCTGTTAAAATGGCGAAGTTTTATTATGAACAGGGTGCAGATGAAATTGTTTTCTACGACATAACAGCATCTCATGAAAAAAGAGATATCATGCTAAATGTTGTCAGACGCGTTGCAGAAACGATTTTTATACCTTTTTCAGTTGGCGGCGGCATACGAAATGTTGACGATATGAGAAAGGTCTTGCTCGCTGGTGCTGAAAAAATAAGCGTTAACTCAGCTGCCGTAAAACATCCTGAAATCATATCTGAAGGCGCGGATGCTTTCGGCAGCCAGTGTATTGTTCTTGGAATGGATGTGAAATATGTCGGCGTTAAAGATCATATTCCGTCAGGATATGAAATTGTAATCAATGGTGGCAGAAAGCATATGGGTATTGATGCCGTCAACTGGGCTGTTACAGCGCAAAAGCTGGGTGCAGGAGAAATATGTTTAAACTCAATTGATGCCGATGGCATGCAAAATGGTTACGAGTTAAAACTTACGCGTATGATTTCAGAGCATGTCACCATACCTGTTATTGCATCAGGAGGGGCCGGCAAACCGGAGCATCTTTCTGAAGTGCTAACAAAAGGAAAAGCCGATGCTGCATTAATTGCCTCTATGGTGCATTATGGAAACTATAGTATCGCAGAAATCAAATCGTTTTTAGACGATTGTAAAATCAAGGTAAGGAATACATGGTAACGACTTGAAAGAATACACTTCATGCAACCACAGAAATGTATTAGTATCATGGCGACTTGAAGGTTCCATTGACGAGTCGTGAAGAAAGTTTTTTAAATCCGCTGATAAAGGAAACCAGGACTGCGCTTGCATAAGGTACAGACTGGACTACGAGAAAGATGATCCAAACGAGACGATCCAGTGTATCGATCGGTCGAATGAGGGTGATGATGATGGCCGGAGTCCAAAGAAACAGCATCAGCAGAAATTCCTCCCACGCTGAGGCTATGGCCTTGAAAAAAGGACGAACCTGTGCCATTTTTGGTGTACGGAAAAATGGTTTTCCTGTTGTCAGCAGGCCGAGGAGAACGGCCCTGGAGATGGTGTGCGAAAGAGACAGGCCTGCCAGCGCGGCTGCCACGGTCTGGAGCACGGAGACCCCTACCCTCGTCTTGTAGAGATAGATCAGTTTTCCCATCTTGAAACAAAAAAGCGACAAAGGGAGCATCGAAAAGATCAGGGCAGGCGGATCCACGTGATCAGGCTGGATAATCATGGCCAGAGACCAAACAAGGGCCATCCCGGTAAAGATCAGATTAACCCCATCGGAAAGCCATGGTAGCCAGCCCGCAATAAAATGGTACCGCTGTCCGTAATGCAGGCTGCTTTTTGTTCGCCCCAGCACCATACCTGCATGGCGGCGCAGAATCTGAACAGCACCGTATGCCCAGCGGAAGCGCTGCTTCTTATAATCCATAAAGGTATCCGGCATCAGGCCTTTTCCATAGCTATGGTCGTCATAGATGGCCTCATAACCGTGCTCGAAGATGCGAAGACCCAGCTCAGCATCTTCGGTGATGCACCATTCGCTCCAACCCCCTACCTCGTTGAGAACGGATTTACGAATCATGGTCATTGTCCCATGCTGGATGATGGCATTGCGGTCGTTTCGCGTGACCATACCGATGTAGAAGAAACCTTTATACTCTTCGTAACACATCGACTTAAAGGCATTCTGGCAGCCATCCCGATAATCCTGGGGTGTCTGGACAACAGCAACTTCGGGCCTCAAAAACTGGGGAACCAGATCCTTGAGCCAGGCCGGATGAACCTGGTAGTCGCTGTCAATCACGGCAATGATCGAAGCATTGGCTGACGTGTGGGCAAGGGTATAATTTAACGCGCCTGCCTTATAACCGGAAAGGGGATCCACATGAAAAAAACGGAAGCGTGGCCCCAGGCT
>JAGVGX010000280.1 GCA_020056865.1 Desulfobacterales bacterium | reverse complement strand
TATAGTACTTGCGGCAAGTTGCTTTACTTTTTTTATAATCAGGCATACAATACTTTAATTTTATGTTTTTTAACAGGTTTACTCGATAAAGGCAGGCAAGAAATTACTGTTTTTTTTCTACAGGCAGAAACACTGAAAATGTTGTCCCGACACCCGGCTCACTTTTTACCTTGATAGATCCTTTCAACTCTTCTACAATACTTTTTACAATTGAAAGCCCAAGTCCTGTTCCGGTGATAAATCTTGTCTTAGCATTCTTCACACGGTAAAATTTTTCAAAAATATGCTTAAGATGCTTTTCTTCTATGCCGAATCCATTATCTTCAACAATCACATGAATTGTTTCTTCTGAGCAACCAGCACTCACCGTTATTGTTCCCCCTTCCTGGGTATAGTTGATGGCATTTACAATAAGGTTTCCAAAAACGCTTTCCAAAGCTGATCGATCTGCCATTATTTTTGGGAGATGATCTTCCTCGCAGACGCTTAAAATAAGGGTCTGATTTTTACCTTCTGCTTTTAATTTTAAAAATTCTACAATACCTTTCAATAAGTTCTTTATACACACGGATTCAGTTTCCCCAAAACTCGATCCAGACTCAATACGGGAAAGATCAAGCAGATCACCGATAAGAGATATAAGCCCCTGAGTCTTTTCTTTTGCACGGGAAAGTAGATATTTATCCTCTGAAGATTGTCTTTGCACCATATCTTCAAGCACAAGTGCCAGTTGCTCATGAATCGTGGAAAGAGGAGATCTGAGTTCATGAGAAACCTTGGCAACGAATTCGGATTTGAGGCGATCCAGAATCTTTATGGCTGAAATATCGACAAGATTTACAACAGCACCAAGGCACTCATTCTTCTCATTCAAAACAGGCCTGCCCCTTGCCAAAAGGTATGTGTCAGCCTTTGCATTAAACTCATATGTAGGGGATTTGTCAGGATCCAGGTGCCGGCCTTGAGAAATTTCCATAACCAACTTGCATAACCCCTGGTCTTTAACATACGATTCAATTTTTTCTCCAGGTTCTTTATCCAGGGTACCCATATGTTTGAAAAACGCAGGATTTACTAAAACGACCTGACCTTCTGCGTTTGTTACAAGCACACCATTTGGAAGCGCATTAATAATCGTACGTGTTCTACTTTGTTCCATGTGCAGATCGCTTAACGTCCGCTGTCTTTCTATTGTAAGCGCCTCGGCCTCCTTAGAAAGCCTTATTTTCTCAAGAGCCCGATTGACTACAATACGTAACTGATCGGGTTCAAACGGTTTAGGGATAAAATCATAGGCGCCCTGTTTCATTGCGTTGATAGCTGTTTCAACCGTAGCAAAACCAGTTATAACAATCACCACGATATCTTCATCCATCTCCTTGATCCGGTGTAACACCTCAAGTCCGTCCATCCCTGGCATCTTCATATCAAGAAGTACTATGGAAACCCTTTCCTTATTCAGTATATCAAGGCCTTCTTCCCCCTGTGAAGCTTTAATGGCAAGACAACCCATTCTCGTTAGTATCCGTTCCGAAGCATCGCGAATTCCTTTTTCATCATCGATAATTAATACACACGTTTTATCTTCTTGATCTCTCACTCTTTTCTCCTTAATCAACATGTCTTTCAACAGGGAGTTCAATAATAAAAACTGTCCCTTTGCCTTCCTTACTTTCAACCCTTATATTCCCGCCATGATCTTCCACAATGCTGTATGCCATGCTGAGCCCCAAACCTGTACCTTTCCCCTCTTTTTTAGTCGTATAAAACGGCTCAAAAATCCTGGAAATAATTTCTTTTGGTATCCCGGGTCCACTATCTGAAACTTCAATACATATTGTGTTTTTTCCCGACAAAAGGCAGGTCTTAATACCAAGTTTTCCCTTCCCGTCCATGGCATCGGCTGCATTTAGAATGATATTCATAAAAACATGATTAAGCTGCTGTATATCTGCGAAAACAAGAGGCAGTGAAAGCACCATATTTTTTTCAATATCGATATTTTGAAAAAGCGTCTGATTCTCAAGCAGAAAAAGCGTTCGTGTAATGGCTTCATTAATATCTGTTGGTCGTTTAAGATGCCTGGTTTGACGGGAAAATTCCAGTAGCTCTTTTATTGTATCACGACATCTTTGTGCGTCCTGAAGAATACGGTTCAAATCTTGCTCAAGACCATCATCCAATTCATATTCTTCAAGTATTAATTTTGTAAAAAGTGTTATACTACCCAAAGGGTTATTCAACTGGTGAGCTACTCCTGCAGCTAGTTTGCCAAGCGATGCCATCTTTTCCGACTGAAGAAGCTGTGTTTGCGTTTTTTCAAGGTCCTTTTCTATTTTAAGTTCTTCTCTTAAATCGTGAAAGAAACCTATGGACGCAACTTCTTTACTTTCCTCATAAACAATAGATGCATTAATACTTATAGGAATAATCTCACCGCTTTTTCTTAAATAATCTACCCTGGTAGAATTAAGCTTTCCTTTTCCCCCATAATCATCACTGCGAAGCTTACGCATGACGTCTCTTGCACCATCTTTCGGGTATAAATTTCGAATATTTAAACTGGTGAGCGCTTCTTCAACGCTGTAACCACTTATTTTTGATGCTGCTTCATTAAAAATAACTATCTTGCCTGTCATATCAGCAGCAATAATGCCGTCTATCGCACTGTGAATCAAATTAAAGAAAAATGCGTATGAGCTTGCATACTTATCTCCCAGTTCTTTCATAACAGGAAAATTAAAATCAAGCATGACAAGCGCATCAACCTTGCCATCTTTCAGAATGGGATACGCATGGAGACATATTTCATTATTTAAATTTTCAAATATATCATGCCTGGTTTTTGTCGCAGGCTGGCTTGTTCTGGCAGCTTCATGGGAAGGGCAATCGATGCAGGGGGAACTTGAACCTTTTAATTTTTCATAGCACAATTTTCCAATAAAGTCTTCCGGTATCCCCCC
>JAGVGX010000121.1 GCA_020056865.1 Desulfobacterales bacterium | reverse complement strand
TTAATTTTGAATGTATTTGTGAAAATAATAAAATGATAAGAATGGTTTCAACTGATGGAAGCAGGCTTTCAAAGGTTGACTATATTTATAATGAAAAAGAAAATATAAAACTGCCATCAATAAAAAATATAATTATTCCTAAAAAAGGAATGAATGAAGTTATCAAATTTCTTGATACGCAGGGAGACGTTCTCCTCGGTTTTAAAGAAAATCACTGTATTATTAAAAAAAATCATCATACGTTAATAATAAGGCTTTTGGAAGGTGATTTTCCAGAGTACAAAGATATTATAGTTAAAGATAATTTTAATATATTAGAAGTAGATAAACAGATGTTTTTAATGATGTTAAAAAGAATGTCAATTTTATTTTCAGAAGATTATAAAAGTGTTTTATTTGATATTAAAGAAAAAAAACTTACCATAACATCCACAAATCCATCAATAGGTGAGTCAAAAGAGGAAATGAAAATTGAATTTAAAGGAAAACCGTTTAAAGTTGCTTTTAACCCAAGATTTTTTATTGAATCCGTAAGTGCAGTTGAAGATGAAAAAATAATTTTATATTTTATTGATGAAGAACATCCGTGTTTAATTGAAGGAAAAAACAACAATTATTTAACTGTTATTATGCCCATGAGAATATGATGAACAACATATATGATGAAAGCAGTATAGATGTTTTAGAAGGTTTGGAAGCTGTTAGACTAAGGCCCTCTATGTATATAGGAAATGTGGATATAGAAGGCCTTCACCATTTAGTATATGAAGTTGTAGACAACAGTATTGATGAAGCTATGGCTGGCTATTGTGATTTTATTCATGTACAGATTGAAGCTGATAACAGTATCAGCGTTGAAGATAATGGAAGGGGAATACCTGTTGGAATTCATAAGACAGAGAAAGTTCCTGCTGTTGAAGTTGTTTTAACAAAACTCCATGCCGGAGGTAAATTTGATAATGAATCTTATAAGGTTTCCGGAGGTCTTCACGGTGTAGGTGTTTCAGTTGTAAATGCACTTTCAGCCTTTTTAGAAATTGAAATTTATTCAAATGAAAATATATATTATCAAACATATGAAAAAGGAATAAAGAGCAGTGAATTAAAAATAATAGGAAAAACAAAAAAAAGAGGCACAAAAATACATTTTTTCCCAGACGCAACTATTTTTAATATGGTTGAATTTAATTATGATATCCTTACTCGAAGATTGAGAGAACTGGCCTTTTTAAATAAAAATGTAAAAATAAAAATAGAAGACAAGCGCAATGACAATAAAGATGTTTTTTTATATGAAGGTGGCATTGTTTCTTTTGTAGAATATCTCAATAGAAGACATTCTCCTTTACATAAACCTGTTTTTATAGAAGGGGAAAAAGATGATATTAATATAGAAGTTGCCATACAGTATAATGATACATTTAAAGAAAAACTTTATTCATTTGCAAATAATATTAACACCATTGAAGGTGGTTTTCATCTGATTGGTTTCAAAGCAGCCCTGACGAGAACAATTAATCAGTATGCCACAAGTGGTAATCTTCCTAAAAACATGCAAACAAAGATTGGAGGAGATGATGTAAGGGAAGGACTGACGGCAATTATAAACGTTAGACTTAAGTCTCCACAGTTTGAAGGCCAGACAAAAACAAAACTTGGCAATAGCAATGTAAGAGGTCTTGTAGAGGCCCTTGTAAATGAAAAACTCGGAATGTTTTTGGAAGAAAATCCAGCCATTGCTAAAAAAATACTTTCCAAAGCTATTGATGCTGCCAGAGCAAGAGATGCTGCTAAACGTGCAAGAGATCTCGCAAGAAAACAAGGATCTCTATTGGATTCAACCCTTCCTGGAAAATTAGCCGAGTGTCAGTATTCAGAGCCGGAACAAAGAGAGCTTTTTCTTGTTGAAGGAGATTCTGCAGGAGGGAGCGCAAAACAGGGTAGAAACAGAAAATTTCAAGCCATATTACCATTAAAAGGAAAAATATTAAATGTGGAAAAAGCACGTTTTGATAAAATATTAAAGAGTGAAGAAATTAGAAATATAATCACTGTTTTGGGAACAGGGGTTGGCAAGGAAGAATACGATATTAATAATGTAAAATATCATAAAGTAATTATTATGACGGATGCCGATGTAGACGGATCTCATATAAGAACGCTTTTACTTACTTTTTTCTACAGACAAATGCCGGAGCTTGTTGATAAAGGATATTTATATATTGCTCAGCCACCCTTGTTTAAGGTTGGAAAAGGGAAAAGTGCCGTATATTTGAAGGATGAAGTTGAATATAGTGATTATATTTTACAAAGAGCATGCAATAATAAAAATATTTTTATTGAAAAAACCAATAAAACCATATCAGATAAGGAATTATATCTTTTTTTGGTAGATCTTTCGGAATACTTGATAAATATAAAAAAATTAGAACAAAGAGGGTTTGATTATGTTTTAATCGAATTATTAATTAACAATGGCGTTGATGATAAAAAATTTCTTCAAAACAAAGAAAAAATGATGTCTTTAATAGAGGCATTAAAAGAAAAAAAATATGATGTTAAAGAGTTATTATGGAATGATGACAGAGATACATATGAATTGAATATATTAACAAAAATAAAGAAAAACGGTAACGGAAAAAACGAGGAAAAACAGGTACAAATAGGACCTGATCTAATATTTTCAACAAATTATCAAAAATGTCTGATCATTGGAAGAAAAATTTTACATAGTAATAACCCACCCTTTTTAGTAAGAGAAAACAACAAAACAGATTCTGTTTTGGTTGAAGACAGCAGAAAACTTCTTTCTTTATTATTAGAAAATGGGAAAAAAGGACTTTCTGTTCAGAGATATAAAGGTCTTGGTGAAATGAATCCGGATCAGCTTTGGGAAACCACAATGAATCCCGATGCAAGAACGTTGCTTCAAATTAAAGTTGAGGATGCTGTTGAAGCGGATGAAATATTTACCATTCTCATGGGTGAAGAAGTGGAACCACGACGTGATTTTATCCAAAACAATGCTTTAAGCGTGAGCACGCTTGATATTTAGAAGAACAGAACGTCTAACATGAAAAAAATCGGTTTGGTTGTAAAAAACGATGATAACGCATTAAAAAAAGCAGAGGAACTTGTTAGCTGGTTACAATCAAAAGATATTGACGTTGTGTATAAAGATAAAGCGTCATATTCTCATCAAGATAAAAAAACAAAAAAAGTTTTTGCCCCGTCTGATCTTTCCTGTGTTTTCGTTCTTGGCGGAGATGGCACGTTTTTAAGTGCGGTTCGCTGGTTGGGAGACACGGCAATACCGATTCTTGGAATAAAATTTGGCCAGGTCGGTTTTTTAGCGGAACAATCTGAAAAAGATTTATTTTCAGCAGCTGAATTAATAATTAAAAAAAAATATACCATAAAACAGCGCATGCGTCTTCACGCTGAAGTCATCAGAGAGGGTAAAAAATATATTAGCGAGACAGCCCTTAATGATATTGTTATAAACAAAGGCGCTCTTGCCAGACTAGCTGACATAAAAACCTATATAAATGACAGGTACCTGACAACATATAGGGCCGATGGTCTGATCGTTTCAACACCAACAGGCTCAACAGCATACTCTCTTGCTGCAGGCGGCCCTGTCCTTCATCCGGATGTTCCTGGTATTATCATGACGCCTATATGTCCTTTTACGCTTACCAACAGACCTTTAATCGTTCCTGATTCAGTATGTATAAAAATAGAATTATCTGATAAGGCTTCAGACCTGATGTTGACTGTTGATGGACAAGAAGGTCTTGATATAAAGAACAAGGATGTGGTTTTTATTAAAAAATGGCCACACCCGCTTCATATGATAACCCTTCCGAATCACAACTATTTTGATATTTTAAAAACAAAATTAAGATGGAGTGGCAGCAGGCTTTAATTTTTTTGTTTATCTCAAAGCGTTGGTCGATGAAAGGGTTCAAGGACATTTTTATATTTCGCCATGTTCCAAAAAACTGTAAGCGCTTTTATGATTGAAAATTATGTGATCCAGAAGTTTGATTCCCAAGGTTTCACCGGCGGACTTTAACTGTTTGGTAACTTCGATGTCTTCTTTGCTTGGTGTTAGACCACCTGATGGATGGTTGTGGGCTACAATGATGGCTGAGGCACGGTCAGTGATTGGATCGGCAAAGACTTCTCTGGGATGAACCTGGGTCTTGTTGACAAGGCCGACGGAAACAACACGGCTGGTAATAACTTCATTAGCGCCATTGATAGAAATGCACAGGAAATGTTCCTGCTTGCGATCGGCATAATGACGAATCAACGGAAGGACATCGGAAGGAAAAGAGATTTTTAGACCTTCCGGACGAATTCGCCGAAGAGAGAATTCCAATGTAGCGGCTATCAGCGTTGCCTTGGCCGGCCACACCGCTTCAATTTTCTGCAACTCTTGTGGCTACCGCGATATTCCTTATTGTGCTTCCAATGCTTTTTGCAGAACTATCTGCATGAGCATTTCGCTGTCTTTTTTCGACTGGTTGAGTCTGGTTTCGAGTTTGTCGCAAAGGTTCATCAGTTGATCGACCTTGGCTACTATGCGTTTTTGCTCAGAAATAGAGGGAAGTGGAAACGGAACAAACCTTACAAAATCTCGTGGAACTCTTTTTTGACCGGCGGTTCCCGTCATTTTTTCTTTTGCATCATTTAAGAACTTAGAACATTTGAAAAAAATCAACACATACTCAGGTAAAATCAACTCTGGATCTTGCCTGAAAATATGTAATTCAGTTGTGCCTGCTCCAACTCCATTCAATAATCCTTTAAAAACTGTCGATTTTCCATTTTCAAAGCATGGTGTAATTTTTGCGAGGCCAACATCACTATCCATAAAGTAGGTAAATCCCTTTTTAACTTCCGCCCATTTTTTTCTTTCGAAAGAATGACGTTTTCCATACTTTTCCGAAATCATTTTCATTGGTATAAATGAGACGTCCATTTCGTCATTATCAACATTGATCCGTGGATTTATTTCTCCTAATTCACCCAACCTCACCCACTCCCAACCATTAGGCAATTCGTAGGGAATTTTATCTTCAGTGATGAGCGGAAGTGGTTTTTGTTTTTTGATTTTTCCTTCGGCGATGAGTTTTTCTTTTTCAGCTTTGATGCGTTTCAGTAGTTCGCCGGCGGGTTCGTCGTTTGGGTCTTGTGGTGCCAGTTTCCCCTGCACTGCGAGTTGAAGAATGGCCTGTCGGAGTTTATTTACATGGGCAGAATCGTTGTAGATAAGATCGAAATTATTACAGATAAATTGCCAATGCTCGGCAAATTCTTCAATAGTTTTGGCAGATAACAGCTTTTCCAGCGCTGCATCATTTAGCGATATATATTTTGTGGAAGCTTTTTTCTGGCAGGCATCCAACTGATCACAGAGCTGCATCAGTTGATTGACTTTGGTTACGATGAGTTTTTGTTCTGCAAGTGGTGGGAGAGAAATAATAAAATCCAACAGATTGCCAATTTTTATGTAATTTATCGCAGAACCATATTGTTTTCCTTCAATTGATTTTAAAAATCTAGCATTCAAAGATTTTTCAACATATTTTGGAAATATTTTTATAAAGTCATTCAATACATATGTTCTTTGGTAGGCTTCAAATTTTCCATTATAATATGTCACTAAACCTACATTAGCGCCATTTCCAGGAAGTAGTAAGGCTTCACAATCGAAGGAATAGTTATCACTTTTTAGAGACATTGCAGCACATGAAAAAAATGGATAGATGCCATTCTCATTGTT
This sequence comes from Desulfobacterales bacterium, assembly GCA_020056865.1. The sequence continues at coordinate 8,319 of JAGVGX010000121.1, read as the reverse complement.
TGAATACTAACGAGATTTCCAAGCCTAGCCCATTCCCACCCCTCAGGCAGCTCAAAAGGCTTTTCATCCTCAGCAATTTCCGGCAAGGGTTTTTGTTTTTTAATTTTTTCTTCGGCGATGAGTTTCTTTTTTTCAGCTTTGATGCGTTTCAGGAGTTCACTGGCTGGTTCATCATTGGGATCCTGTTCCACAAGTTTTCCCTGTACGGCAAGTTGCAAGATGAGTTCTCGCATCTTTGCAGTGCTGTTGGGAGAATCCATCAGAAGATCAAAATTTTCAAATAACATGTTCGGATCCATTACATCTCCCTGTTCAGCGCATCCATGAGTTCATTTTTCAGAGAAGTTCGAACGTCGGCAATCTCAGTCAACAATTGCCTGTACTCGGCCAAGAGTTTTTTGGGATTGCCGATATTATTTTCTGCCTGATGGGGATTTTTAATATCCAGATTATAATTGCGCTTTTTAATCTCTTCGGTTGATACCCGCCATGCATATTGATTTTCTTCGCGGTCTTCCCACCATGCTTTTTCAAGATCGAATTCTTCAATGCGGATCGGTTTGGTCTTGTTATATGTTTTATAGCCTTCAGGCAGGGGATGCTCAAAATACCAGATTTTTTTGGTCGGCTCTCCCTTGTTGAAGAAAAGAAGATTGGTGTTAATGCCTGTGTAAGGTGCGAAGGCGCCATTTGGCAGGCGCACGATTGTATGGAGGTTACATTCTTCCAGTAATTTCTCTTTAATCCGTGTTTTAACGCCTTCACCGAAAAGAAAGCCGTCTGGAAGGACAATGCCTGCCCTGCCTCCATTTTTCAGGAGGGACATGACAAGAATTAGAAAGAGATCGGCAGTTTCCCTTGTTCTGAAATTGGCCGGAAAGTTTGACTCTATTCCATCTTCTTCCATCCCGCCGAAGGGCGGATTGGTTATGACCACATCAACGCGTGATTTGTTTGTAATGCTCCTGATCGGTTGTGAAAGGGAATTGTCATGCCGGATCTGAGGGATATCTATATTGTGAAGGATCAGATTGGTCATTGACAACATATACGGAAGCGACTTTTTCTCAATACCCACAATGGAATCCTGAAAAATTAATCGGTCTTCGATATTTTTAACATCCTGTTTGCGGATACTTTCAAGGACACATACAAGAAAGCCGCCGGTACCGCACGCGGGGTCTAAAACCTTTTCACCAAGTCTTGGGTTTGTCATATCGGTCATGAATTGCGTGACCGCGCGCGGAGTATAGAATTCACCGGCATTGCCGGCGCTCTGAAGATCCCGCAGGATTTGTTCATAGATATCATTAAAGATGTGCCGGTCTTCCGACCTGTTGAAATCTATCTCATTCATCTTGTTAATGACCTGCCTGAGAAGCGTTCCCGACTTCATATAATTGTAGGAATCTGCAAAAACTTCTTTGACTATTACGCCCCGTCCATTGCTGAATTCATTAACGGAGAGTTCTTTCAGGGATTTAAACAAATCATTATTGATGAAATCAAGGAGTTCATCGCCCGTTATTCCTTCTTCATTTGCGGCCCAGTTCCGCCAGCGCAGTGGATCCGGTATGGGCGATTTATAATTATCACATATCATTTCGAGCTCGTATTCTTTGTCATCAAATATCTTCAGAAAGATCATCCATACCAGTTGCGAAATTCGCTGGGCATCTCCATCAACACCGGCATCCTTTCGCATAATATTCTGGATCGATTTAACTACATTTCTTATGCTCATATTTCTATTCCTCTAGGCCGCCACTTCATAGATTTGCTTTTCAAGTTCTTTCACTGCCTCAACATATTGTTTCTTGCCGCCAAAGCTTTTGATGATCTCAACAGGAGATCCGAATTGATCAAATGGTTTGATTCTCAAAATTTCCATACTTTCTAAATTCTCTATGCCCTCATCTGCATATTTATCCAGCAGCGCATCTAAAACAGCTCTTGTTTTCTTTTTAACATTGTTCGCCCGTTCTCTGCGTGTCAACGGGGGTTTGTCGAAGGCAACGTGACAAATGAGATCAAAGGGGTCAAAATCTTTCCCTGCTTCTTCCTGAAGTTCATAGAGCAAAATGCCCTGTTCCCTCAATTCTTCAATAATCACATTCTTTTTTTCTGATGCCTTCCACTGACGCAGAAAATCGTCAACGCTTGCATATTCCTTCAAGATTCTCTTTTTCGTGAAATCTCTCAGCGATTCGGTAGTAAGCTTTCCATCATCACCATAATATTGAATGCGCTCACTGACAACGTAAACTTCTACGTCATCAATGTAATATTTGCGCCGAGGTTCAGGAGGTTCCGGCTCCTCAGGAAGCTTTGGATCAACTAAAATTTCTTCATCGTCTTCTATTCCCTCATCGTACAGTGGTTCGGGCGGCTCTATCGGATCATCTTCGCCTGGTTCATAAATCTGTACCGGCTCACCATCAAACAGCGGGTCTGCAAAAAGATTGGTGGCCTGCCTGAAATCCATAATTGTGAAATAATATTTGTTAAACTCTTCATTGATCCGGGTGCCGCGTCCTATGATCTGCTTGAATTCAGTCATGGAATTGATATTTTTATCCAAAACTATAAGTTTGCATGTTTGGACATCGACACCGGTTGTCAGCAATCGGGATGTTGTGGCTATCACGGGATAGCGGCTTTCCGGTGTAATGAAATTATCGAGTTCCATTTTCCCTTCATCGTTGTCACCGGTAATTCGCATGACATATTTGTGATTCTTTGCAGCCTCGTCGCTGTTTTTATTGACAATTGCCATCCGCATACGTTCTGCGTGATCGATGTCTTCACAGAAAATTATGGTTTTATCAAAGCGATCTGTTTTCTTTAATAACTCTGTAACTTTCTCGGCAATCCGCTCAGTCCGTTCTTCAAGAACGAGATTACGGTCATAATCCTTGATGTTGTATATCTGATCAGGCACCTCATGGCCATATTTATCGACTTTTCCATCCTCCGGCCGCCATCCTGAATCCTTGTCCATAGCAATACGAATCACTTTGTATGGAGCAAGGAACCCATCTTCAATTCCCTGTTTTAATGAATAAGTATAAACCGGCTCTCCGAAATAATGGATATTGGAAATGTATTTAGTTTCCCTGGGGGTAGCCGTCATTCCGATCTGTGTTGCGGATGAATAATACTCCAGAATTTCACGCCAGGCAGAATCTTCAGCCGCGCTTCCACGGTGACACTCATCAACAATGATAAGATCAAAAAAATCACGCGAAAATTGTTTATAAATATTTTTCCATTCTTCAATTCCTGAAACCCCTTGATACAGGGCCATGTAGATCATCAAATGATTTGTCAACCTGGCGTTTTTTAATCTTGGTCATTTTGTCGCCAAACGGTTTGAAATCATTAACAATGGTCTGGTCTATCAAGATATTACGATCAGCCAGATACAGGATTCTTTTTTTAATTCCGGCTTTCCACAATCGCCAGATTATCTGGAAGGCAACATAGGTTTTCCCTGTCCCGGTAGCCATAACCAGTAAAGTTCTGTTTTGACCTCTGGCAATAGCTTCTACAGCCCTGTTAATTGCGATTCCCTGATAATATCGAGGGGTTTTGCCACCAGCCTCGTAGTAATAGTCCTGCGTGATAATCTTTTCATGGTCTGGATCAATGCCTTTTGAAGTATTCAGCCGGTTCCATAATTCTTCCGGTGTGGGGAATTCGTGTAGTACGAGTTCTCTTTCTTTACCTGTTGTGTTGTCATGCTCTATAAAACCATCTCCATTGGAACTATAGGTAAAAGATAAATCCAGGGTCTCTGCATACTCCAATCCCTGCTGTATTCCAGCACCGATAGAATGTGCATTATCCTTTGCCTCGATAACAGCGATGGGTTGGTTTGGCTTATAGTAAAGGATATAATCAGCCCTCTTGCCTTTTCCGCGGCTGACTAATTTACCACGCACCTTTATTCTGCCGGCTGTAAAATAAACTTCCTCACGAAAATGATGGGGATTTTCATTCCACCCGGCATTAGTAATAGCAGGAGTAATGTATTTAGTGCAGACGTCTCTTTCAGAGAGTTTTGATTTTATCATCATTCAATCCTATTAAAATATCAAAGCACTGAACATGCTTCCATGTCTTTTTAAATCGGTCAAGCAATGCATAGACCGGTTCATTTGCATACACGTATCGCTTTGCCCCGATTCGCTCAATACCGCTGTCTTTGTATGCGTGATATCGTTTCATTTCTCTTAATCTACTGCTACCTGGCTTCATTGATTATTTTAAGCCCTTTTTTAGTTATACGATATTTTTGCAAACGGCTGCCAGGTTTCTCTGGAATCGTATAAGAAAGATATTCGTTCTTCCGCAACATCGCGAGAGCCCTCTTTACATTCCCTGATTTGCTTGTAAGTCCAATTCTGCCGGTAATTTCTTTCGCAGAAAGTGGGTTTGTAGAGCATTCCATAAGGATTTTATATTGAATATCCGTTAACTCGACTGGGCCTCTGACTGGGCCTGCAACTTGCCCACTCGCTTTGGACTCCGGATGAATATGTAAGGTTGTTAGGAAGTATGTCCTCTCCTCATCCGTTTCGAAGATTGGTCCGGGGGAACCGTTGGCTTCCAGCGTCCTTCTAATCTTGGGGAATCCAGTTCCTCTTCCTTCGGCAAGATGCAGCTCTTTTAGAAAATCACCGATTCTCCTATTGCAACATCCCTAAGCAGTTCGTTTTCAAAGCATGATCTTGATTGGAAGAAGAACCCATTTTTTATGCCATCATATGCTTGTAATATATTTTATTCTTTCTAAAACAGGAGGATGAGAATAGTTTAAAAAAACGTATAATGGGTGCGGCGTAAGGTTCGACAGGTTGTTCACAGAAAGCTTGATTAATGCCTCCTTAAATGCGTTGCGATCTTGAGTTGTTTCAACGGCAAATCGATCTGCTTCAAACTCATCGTTTCTGGATTTAATTTGTATTAAAATTCCTGTAATAAAAGATACGGGTGAGTATAAAACCGTAAAAAAAACCAGCCCGGCATATATTGATGTTTCTTCCATAAAAAAAGCAGCAAATAATGCCTGAGAAGACATAAAAACAGATAATAAATAAAACAATACGCCTGTTTCTATCACACCAAGGATAATACTCTTTAATATGTGTTTTTTTTTGTAATGTCCTATCTCATGAGCCAGTATCGCAACAAGCTCTGAAACAGTATGTTTTTGAACAAGCGTGTCAAACAGAACAATTCGCTTGTTTTTTCCAAAACCGGTAAAAAAAGCATTTGATTTTTTAGAACGCTTTGAACCATCCATAACAAAGACATTTTTTAAAGGAAAATCTACTAAAGAAGCATAGGAGAAAATAGCGTTTTTTAATTCTCCTTCTTCAAGAGGATCAAATTTGTTAAACAAAGGCATAATGAATGTTGGCGCTAAAAACTGTATGGTAAGGATATAAACCGTCGCAGCAGCCCAGCACCACAGCCAGGCGTTTTTGCCAAAATATTCAAAAAAGACCAGTATGCCGGATAAAAGAGGAGTTCCAATAACAATAACAAGAGCCGTTACTTTTAACAAATCTTTAATATATACAGGCCAGGTTGTTTTGTTAAAGCCAAATCGTTCTTCTATGACAAAGGTTGAATACATGGAGAACGGCAAAGACAAAATAGACTTAAGGAAAAACAGACTTCCTATAAATATAAGACCTGCTACAACAGAACCGGTGTTTAATGATCGTATGAACCGATCCAATAAAGGAAAGCCTTTTATAAACCAGAAGATAAGAAAACCAGCAGAACCAAACAAAGATATCAACCAGTTAAATCGTGTATTTACAACCAGATATTGTTGAGATGTTTTATAACGCTCTTTATCATAATGATTTTCAAATGCTTTTGGAATCTTGTCTGATGCCATGTTTAGATTGAAAAGATCGGCGATCAAGTTTACCAAAAACAAGATAATGAGTGAAAAAAGAATGATGTAAGCAATAGCATTCATATTTTGTAACAACTCAGCCACAGATCAACGCTGATTACCGCTGATAGTTTATCTTCTAATATCATATACAAATCTTTTGAATTCTGGTTTTTTGCTAAAATTTAATAATAAACCGGCCTCAATATTTGTCGTTTCTTTGTGTTTAAACCTATCTGTGTTCATCTGTGTGAATCTGTGGCTGAAATAGTTACCATATTGTTAACAGGTTATTTTAAATCTATATCCCAGTTCCACAGACCTTTTCTTTTTTTAATAGGAATATCTTTAGGTACAGGTTCAATAAGATGAACAAACATGTGATAACCGGAACGTTCAAGCAAGTCTCTTTTTTCGTTTAAATCTATGGGCCAGTTGGGATATATCCAGAAATCCGTATCGTATTTTTTTATCCATGCATATTCCTTTTTAGGGCTGCAAAAAGGCTGATCAGTAGTTATTTGGTTAGATAACACCCTGGAAATACAAAGAGGCCAGTTGCCGGATATAACTATTCCCAAGGGCAACGAGCATTGTTCTGGAAGAAGCAGAAAATCATTTTTTCCCAGTTCAGGGCTGACGATTGCACCTGAAAAACCAAATAAAGACAATTGGTTAATAGCCAGTGGATTTGACAGGTTGCAAAAAGGGCCCGCCCATACATTTAAAGGGTTTAAATCAGAAAAAAAAGCCATTTGCCATGGCGCGTTTAAAACAAAATTGCGCCCATTGTTATCTAATAAAAAATCAATCTGATCTTTGATTTTTTTTTCATTTTCAGGCCATATCACGGGTGGAAGCCACCACCAGTTTTTTTTTGCAAGACGTTTATAATGTGATTGATTTTCAACATCAGACAACCAGAATCCGGAATGAACGGATTTAAAGTTAGGGTCATGTTTTCGAAATACATGTTGGTCTACAGGCTTTCCTTGTACTATAAATGGTTTTAAAGCTTTACTTTTTTTACCTGTTTTTAATACGAATTGGTGATTTTCAGGCCTATCAACCGTACGTTCTTCGAACCTATTGAGCGTGTTTAATTCATTATCAAGACAAGACAACATCTTTTCAAGGTTGTTTTCCCTTCGGTCTATTAAAAACACAGGAGAGTCTTTAATCGGCAAGGTTCCGGGTGTTAGTTTTATATGAAAACGTCCTTTTTTGGGAACAGCTCTTCCTACCTTCAATACCCTGTGCCATGGCTCATCCTCATACCCGATACGTAACATATCTCCGGATAAAAGATCTTCGCGAGCAGTAATATATGGTTTTTGTTTTGTTCCGCTGATGGTTCCTATTAAAAGACCTGAACCGGTTTGCGAGCTTATTTGAACAGGGTTTTGCAGTCTTTGGGGCAAAAAATAATAATGCGTTGTTGGTCTTCCAAGCGCATATTTAAGAAGTTGAACGGCTGTTTTTTTTAATTGAGGATCGCTGCCATGATCTCTTAATAATTTATATGCAGTTACCGTATAGTACACATAATGCGGCCCTTTTTTCCTTCCTTCTATTTTCCAGCATGTAATCTGTGGAATATTTAAAAGCACTTTAACCAAAACATCAAGACCAAGATCAACGCATGAGAAAAACCTTTCAGACGAATTAACAAAATCATATTTCCTTCTGCAAGGCTGTACACACGTGCCTCTAAGCCCGCTTTTCCCACCCAGAAAACTACTCCAGTAACACCTTCCTGAAACGCCATAGCAAAGGGCACCATGGATAAAAACCTCTAAACTCATTTCTTTTGGACATGCAGAGGCCATCGCTTTTATTTCATCGATATTGAGCTCTCGAGGAAGAACAACCCTGCTTACACCTGTTTTTTTGCAAATAGCTTGTAATGCGGCAGGAAAACTGATGTTTGCCAACGTAGACAAGTGAATTTCACCGGAAAAACCAACTTGTTTTGCAAGTTCCAATAAAGCCATGTCCTGAATAATGATCGCATCAGGTTTGACCTTGCTTTCAAGATCAGCGAGCAAAAGCGTTACTTTATCTAAATCACAAGGCTTTAAAAGAGCATTTAATGTGATAAAAACCTTTACACCTTTTTTGTGTGCAAGGCGGGTTAAAAGAATCAACTCGTCTATAGTAAAATTTTTTGCCTCCATGCGGGCAGAAAAACATTTTAGACCACAGTAAACAGCATCAGCACCAGCAGCCAAAGCTGCTAAAAAGGCGTCTTTGTTTCCTGCTGGAGCAAGAATTAAAGGCGAGTGTATGGATGTTTGTTCATTCATATTTATATGAGAATACAGGAGTCAGAATTCAGAATACAGAAGAAAAACAATACCATGGTTATTCTGACTCCTGACTCCTGGCTCCTGTATTCTCATGCT
>JAGVGX010000299.1 GCA_020056865.1 Desulfobacterales bacterium | reverse complement strand
GTTGGCAATAAGTTCGGAACGCTTTTTTTTGCTTTCCTTTTTTGTCTGTTTTATGCCTTCATCCCTGTTATCAATTGAGGCTGCCTTTTCTTCTTCCCACCCCTGCTTTTCCAGAAATTCCTGGTATGAGCCTGTAAAGACCTGAATCCGGTTATTTTGAAATATAACAAGTCTTTCTGCAAGTGCATGTAAAAACATCTCATTATGGGTAACAATGATTACAGCACCTTCAAAATTATCTATGGCAGCAAGCAACGAGTCGCAAGATTCCATATCAAGATGATTGGTCGGCTCATCAAGAAGCAAAAGATTTGTCGGCGTCACAAGAATTTTGCCAAGCATCACTCTTGTTTTTTCTCCACCGGAAAGAACTTTTATTCTTTTAAGCGCTGCGTCACCTGAAAACATCATGGCACCGCAAATATTGCGTACACTTTGCCTGTCTAACGCAGGGTTTGACGATACAATTTCTTCTTCAACGGTATTGTCATCATATAAAGTTTTAACATTTGACTGTTCAAAAAAACCTTTAGATACCGTCCGATGATATGAGACATCTCCCTGCTGAGGTTTAAGGACACCAGATAGAAGTTTAAGAAGTGTTGTTTTACCTTTACCGTTTTTGCCTACAATGCATAACCGTTCCCGTGCGCCAATGGTAAGATTCACGTTACTTATAAGCGGCATTTTTTCATCATATGAAAAAGAAAGGTTGCTTGCCGACATAACAAATTTTCCTTGAAACGGCTTACTTTTAAAAGAAAACTCCAGATCCTTCAACGATTCAAGCTGCTGCTTTTTTTCAAGCTTGTTCAAGGCCTTTATTCTTGACTGCACCATATTCGCCAGTCTTGCCTTGGCTCTGAAACGGGTTATAAACTGATCGATTTCTTTGCGTCGTTTTTCATCGTTGATTCGCGTTTTTTCATAGATCTCTTCGTCCTGAGCTATCTGTGTATAAAATTTTTCTGTATTTCCAGCAGTCTTGCGTACTTTTTTTCGATGTATTCCTATGACATGGGTAGCGATATTATCCATAAAGCTTCTGTCGTGAGAAACAAGCATCAGCTCACCCGGCCATCTCTTAAGAAAACCTTCAACCCATCGAATGGATGTAATATCAAGATAATTGGTAGGCTCATCTAAAAGCAAAAGATCGGGTTGAGAAATAAAAGCTTTTGCCAGGTTTAAACGTACCTGATAACCACCAGAAAATTCCTCCGGCGGCCTTAACATATCTGCTTGAGAAAAACCCAGCCCTGCAAGAATTTTCTCAGCTTTCCACATGCAATCACGCTCCTGAAGCGGAAGCTGTGTCATGCACTCTTTAAGTATCGAATTTTCTGTGAATTCAAGCTGCTGAAGAACATAGGCTATTCTGTAGTTTCTCGGGATGGTGACCACACCTTCTTCTAATGGTTCTTCCCCTGTAATAAGCCTGAATAAAGTTGTTTTACCATGCCCGTTACGACCTACAAGGCCAATGCGTTCCCTATGATTGATCTTGAAATTAACATCGTCAAACAATACATGGCTTCCAAAGCTTTTATTAAGATTTTCTATTCTGATCATGTCATTTTTTAATACACAGATTAGCAGGGGTAAATAAAGAAAAAAAAGGAGGGTAGTTGCTATATGTTTTTTTTAAATAAGCTAAGACTTGTCAGAATATTTTTGAAAAACAAGTGTTGCGTTTGTTCCACCGAATCCAAAGGAATTCGACATGGCAACATTCACATTAGCCCTTCTTGCAACATGAGGGACATAATCAAGGTCACATTCTTCACCTGGATTATCAAGATTGATTGTCGGAGGAATGATCCCTTCCTTGATGGTCAGCGCTGTAAATACTGCTTCCACCCCGCCTGCACCGCCCAAAAGATGGCCTGTCATAGATTTTGTGGAACTTACCGGAATCTGGTGTGCTTTTTCCTTAAAAACCGTCTTAATGGCCCTTGTTTCGTAAAGGTCGTTGAGTTCAGTCGATGTCCCGTGAGCATTGATATAGTTGACCTTGTCATAGGAAATCCCGGCATCAGCCAATGCCGCCTGCATACATCTGACAGCGCCTTCGCCGTCAGGAGCCGGCGCTGCCACATGATATCCATCACTGCTCATACCGTAGCCAATAATCTCAGCATAAATATGGGCACCTCTTTCAAGTGCATTATCAAGACTTTCCAGTATAACAATACCACACCCTTCTCCAGGAACAAACCCATCTCTGTCTCTGTCAAAAGGTCTGGAAGCTTTTTCAGGTTCGCTGTTACGCGTAGACAACGCTTTCATGGCATTAAATCCACCAATACAGCAAGGCGAAATAACGGATTCAACGCCTCCTGATATCATAGCATCAGCGTCTCCCCTTTTTATTACCTCATAAGCCTCTCCCACAGCATGAGTCCCAGCAGCACATGCCGTAGCAAGCGAAGAACAGGGGCCTTTTGCTCCAAAATGAATGGAAATCATACCTGGTGCCATGTTGCCGATAATCATCGGTATAAAAAACGGGCTAATCCTTTTTGGGCCATTTTTATTGATAAGGATACTGTTTTTTTCAATCATATCCAGCCCGCCAAGACCGCACCCGGTAATAACACCTACCCTGTTTTCATTGACACTGTTTATAATTAAGCCCGAATCTTCCAATGCCATACGGGTTGCTGCAATAGCATATGCTATAAATGGCTGAACACGTTTTGCGTCTTTTTGGGGAAGATAGTCATTCGGATTAAAGCCTTTTACTTCTCCTGCAATTTTTGTTTCATAATCAGAAACATCAAACCTGGTAATTTCACCTATGCCTGATTTTCCCGCACATAATGCAGACCATGTCTCTTTAACACCAACACCAAGGGGTGTAACCAATCCAACGCCTGTTATCACAACCCGTCTATCCAAAACAACCCCCTGAAAAAGTCATTCTACCTTTACTATTATCTGAACGTTCAATTCTATTCATTCTTTTCAATATAATCTATGGCATCTTTAACGGTTACCAACAGTTCAGCATCTTCATCAGAAATTTCCACATCAAATTCTTCTTCCATAGACATGATCAGTTCAACAAGATCAAGTGAATCCGCACCCAAATCGTCCACAAAGGATGCCTCAGAAACAACCTCGGAAAGATCAACACTTAATTTTTCTGCAATAATTTTTTTTACCTTATCAACAATAGACATTAGACAAATCTCCTTTTCATATATACATTCCACCACTTACATGTATCACTTGTCCGGTAATGTATGCCGCTTTTTCTGAAGCAAGAAATGCAACCACCTCTGCAACATCTTCAGGGCATCCTGTTCGTCCAAGTGGTATTTGTGACAGCATTGCATTCCTTGTATTATCAGAAAGCTGTGCTGTCATATCCGTTTCTATAAATCCCGGCGCAACTGCATTGACGGTAATATTTCGTTGCGCAAGTTCTTTTGCCGTCGCTTTTGTCAGTCCAATAATTCCTGCCTTTGAAGCCACATAATTGGCCTGCCCTGGGTTGCCGATAACACCAACAACAGATGCGATATTAATAATTCGGCCATACCGCTGTTTCATCATTGCTTTGGCCGAAATTTTTGTACAAAGAAACGCACCCTTTAAATTCACATCAAGTACTGCATCCCAGTCTTTTTCCTTCATTCTCACGAGAAGGCCATCTCTGGTTATCCCCGCATTATTTACAAGGACATCAATCCTGTCTGACGCATCAATTACAAATTTGAAAAAATCATTAACATCTTTTTCCGACGCCACATTCACACTTTTACTTGTTGATGATCCACCGGCTTTTAATATAAGTTTTTCAGTTTCCAGAGCTGCTTTTTTTTCTGCTTCCTCACCAGATCCCGGTGCAAAATAATTAAAATATATATGTGTTTCAGGCTCAGCCAATGCAATGCAGATTGCACGTCCTATACCTCTTGAAGCGCCCGTAACCACTACGATCCGTTTGTTTTTATCGGTCATTATCGCCTCTCAAATAAAATATCTGCAACAAGGTCCATATCAGCTATAATGTTTTGACCGCTAAAGATCAGTTGATTATAGGAAATCGTTTCCATAAAATCAGATATCGCAGGCGGATCCATAACACCTGATCCTAAAAGTATTTTTATGCTGTTTCCAGCCACAAGCTTGGCAGTCTCATTTGCAAATATCCGACTCATGGCTCTTATTTTTTCTGCTTGAGCATCTCCGGCATCTGTTAAACCAACTGCCTTTCGGGCCAGACTTACACCTACTTCGACATACGTAATCATATCCGCAAGTGCAAACATAACATACTGTTGTTTAGTAAGTTTATGATCATTAATCAGCGTTATTATGGTATTAAGCGCATTTGCTGCAAGGCTATAATAAATACACCCTGCATCTTTTACTTTTTCAGCAAGTTGATTCATATCAAGGGCGATATTATTATAAAATTCCCCCTTTGTTTTTCTTGTTTTTTTCCATCTAAACGTACTGATTATATTTTGCTGAATTTCACTGGTACCTTCATAAATACAGCTTACTTTTACATCCCGCTTGATCTTTTCAACCTCATATTCGCATATGTAGCCATACCCTCCAAGCGCCTGGATAGCATCATCTGCAGCACGATTAGCAACCTCAGTTGCAAACAGTTTCGCTATGGATCCTTCAGTTTCTATATCTTGATCGCCGGAATCGTATATGTTGGCAATTTCATCAATATATGCACCGGCTGCTTGAAGACGAACCGCATGCGGAACAACAAGCTTATGCGTATAACCCTGTTTTTCTGAAATAGGAGAACCAAACTGGATTCTTTCGTTTGCATAAGGAATCACAATATCTAAGGCAGCTTCACCAGCTCCCTGCGCCATTGCAGCGACCATTAGCCTTGTATACCCAAAAACCTTATTGGCCTGTTTTAACCCTATACCAGGGACGCCTCCGATAAGATTTTCTACTGGAACAAACACATCTGTAAAAGACAGCGGAGAGGTATTTGATGCATGCAAACCGTGTTTTTCTTCGCCTTTGCCCTGAACAAATCCTTTTGTGCCCTTTTCCACAATAAAAAAAGTAGGGCCTTCAGGCGTTTTTGCAAGCAGGGTTATAAAATCTGCATAACCACCTGTAGATATAAACTGTTTGGAGCCATTAATGTTATATCCTATTATTTTACCGGAATCATCTGTGACAGGGTCTGCCTTTGTTTTAATAGCAGCAAGATTACTCCCCGCACCTGATTCTGTCACTGCATAGGCGACAAGGGCGCCGCCATCAGCAATTGCCCCCATCCATTTTTGTTTCTGTTCCTCTGTCCCTCCTACCAATATGGGATCCGATCCAAGCTGAATAGCAAAAAAAGCCGTTCCTATTCCAAGACAAATCTTTGCCATTTCACGGGTTACCTCAAAAGAATCACGGGCACCTCCCCCCATTCCTCCATATTCTTCAGGAATAAAAAGAAGCTGCAAACCAATATCCGGCCCCAGCATTTGTCTGATCGTTTCTTCAGGGAATACGTTGCTTCTATCAAACTCAAGTATTTTTTCTTTGGTAAGAAGGCGTTTTCTAAGCTGGCTGACAGTGTCCAGCACCATCTGACGGGACTCTGGATCCAGGCCCT
>JAGVGX010000161.1 GCA_020056865.1 Desulfobacterales bacterium | reverse complement strand
TGTTCAGATTGGTTATATTTATAACGGAGCTATCGGACGTATTCCAAGTGTAATGATTGCAACTCACATTTTTAAAGACAGCCTTCCCGGAAATCCACCTGTTCCTACAACACTTACCATTCCCGGTTTTTCAACAGCCAGTCTGAGTAAATTGGTTCGCATCGACAGTGTTTATTTTCCAGAAGCAGGACAGCCTTTTGTCAACCCTCTTGAAACTGCTACCAGCCGCACCATCACAGATGTGCATGGAAATACGCTTATCCTGCGCACAAGTTCCTATTCCAATTTCTCAACTACATTGTTACCTCAGGGAATCGGAAGCTTAGTTGGTGAACTTACCGTTTATAATGGAGACTACCAGCTGGTGATTCGCGACATGACCGATGTCGTCGGCTTTTCCGGGTCTGCTCCCAGCCTCATTATCGATGAAACATTCGGAACTTCTGGTTCATTAGGAACTTTCACTCAATATAGTGTTACCGGTGCAGAAATTTGGACTCAGGGAACATTTGGCTCAGACAGCTATGCAAAGATGAGCGGTTATGCTGGCGGAAGTTATTATGCTAATGAAGACTGGCTCATCTCTCCTTCAGTTGACCTTGATTCATACAACAGTGAAACACTCAGTTTCTTTACAATGATGAACTATGGCGTAGCGGGAGACGGATCGTTTAAAGTGTATTATTCTCAGAATTATGTTTCAGGCGATCCTACTACAGCGGGTATTGTGTGGACAGAAATGACAGGCCTTACTCTTTCGACAGGAGCATGGGCACTGGTGAATTCAGGTGACATTGATATTACTGCAATTACCGGAAACAATGTTCATTTTGCATTTAAATATACCTGTGGAACGACCAATGTTTCCACATGGGAACTTGGCGGTATTCAACTAAAAGCAACGCACAACTAATATTCAAAAAATAGTAAACTTTTTAAAAACCGGATCTTCGCAGGTCCGGTTTTTTTATGTAATTAAAATCAAAAACTTTTCTGAAATATCTGCGTATAAATATCTTTGTAAATATTTTATCTGACAGATAAACATGAACGAGATCTGGGAAAAGTTACAAGTTCAATTCACTCCGCCATTCGGAAATTCAGTTCTGATTTTCTCGGTTGTGTTGCTGATTATTTTGCTTTCTCCTCTTCTTCTTCGGCCTTTGAAAATTCCCGGCATTATCGGACTTATTATTTCAGGGATGGTCGTGGGCCCTTATGGTTTTAATCTGATCGAAAAAAATGCAGGCGTAGATTTGTTCAGTACAATTGGTTTGCTTTACATCATGTTTCTTGCCGGGTTGGATCTGAATATGCGCGTGTTTGCCAAGAACCGTTTTAAGAGTTTTGTATTTGGCTTTTTAACATTTTCTATTCCTCTTACGATCGGTTTTCCCGTTTGCGTTTATTTGCTGGGGTATGGTTTTGAAGCAAGTCTTTTAACCGCAAGCATGTTTGCAACACACACCCTGGTGGCATATCCCATCGTTAGCAAGTTAGGAATTTCAAAAAATGAAGCTGTAGCTGTTACTGTTGGAGGTACCATTTTTACTGACACTACAGTACTTATTATGTTTGCCGTAATTGTCGGTTCTGCCTCAGGAAACCTGGATCAGGAATTTCTTATAAGGCTAGGCATATCTGTTGCCATTTTTCTTTCGTTTGTTGTTTTTATTGTACCAAATCTGGCTCGTTGGTTTTTCAGAAAGTTGGAAGGTGAAAAATACTCCCATTACATTTTTGTTTTAGCAATTGTATTTTTCTGTGCATTCTTTGCTGAGATGGCAGGCCTGGAGCCCATCATCGGCGCTTTTGCAGCAGGATTGGCATTAAACAGACTTATCCCGCAGACATCTTCACTGATGAACCGGATTGATTTTGTGGGGAATTCTCTCTTCATTCCGTTTTTTCTTTTCAGTGTGGGCATGATTATCAACCTGAATGTAGTAATGAACGGACCTCAGACGTTGATCGTTGCAGGTGTATTAACTGCCTTTGCAATAACCGGGAAATGGCTGGCCGCATGGTTTACGGCTTTGGTTATGCGTTTTAGCAAGGATCAACGAAATCTTATTTTTGGATTAAGCAGTTCGCATGCTGCAGCAACACTTGCGATTATTCTTGTCGGTTACAAAATGCAAATCATTGATGAGTACATTTTGAACGGTACAATCATCCTGATTCTTGTTACTTGTCTTGTTGCTTCTTTTGTTACCGAGAATGCAGGAAAAAAAGTAGCCCTGCAGGAAGAACACGAGCATCCTCATGAAAAAACAAATAAGAGCGAAGAAAAAATTCTTCTTCCAATTACGGAACCATCTTCGATGGGAAAGCTGCTCGACTTTGCTATAATGATCAAACGCCACCGCAGTCTCTACCCTATTTTCAGTCTTTCTGTTGTAGACGATGAAGGTGACGAAGTGCAGCAAAAATTATATGACGCGAAAGCCATGCTTAATAAAGCAATTGTGTACGCTGCAGCATATGACGAACGTGTAGAAATCATTACTACTATCGATCAAAATTTTGCAAGCGGTTTAAAGCGCGTTTCGCGCGAATTGCTGGCTACAGATGTAATAATCGGCAATCCTAAAAAAACCGAAGCGCTGGATATCCTTTTTGGAAACCACATGCAACAGGTATTAAATGC
>JAGVGX010000304.1 GCA_020056865.1 Desulfobacterales bacterium | reverse complement strand
ATCCACCGTCAAAATAAGTTTGATTGTGGGTAGTATAAATGCTACCTAATGTTGCATTGTAGCCGTTTCTTTTTTCATACGCAAGGAAGTAACGGCCATTGCTCCAGACTGAACTTCTGCCGTATGCCAGCGAAACTTTACCAAACCAGCTTCCCGTGCTGGAAACAGTGGTGTGTGCATTAAAGGAAGTGCCTCCATTGGGAGAAACAACCATCAATAAACTATCTGTTGGATAGTTTACAGAATAAAGTGCCGCAACACTATAGGGTATGGCACCGTATGCTGGATGGCGATAATCAGTTGCCATTGCAACATCATAAATTTTATTAGGACGCGAGTCACTATAAGCTCCTCCAACAGTTATCGCACCTGTTGTTGCGTTATATTCATCAATAAACAAAACATACGCTGAAGCGCTATTCATACGAAGTCCGGCAACAAAAAGTGTCAGGCTGTTTGTGTCAGTTCCTGCAACCACAATTTCATAGTCATAATATCTCTGACCCCCGGAAATCGTGTAGGAATCGATTTCTGTCCAGTTTTGTCCGTTGTCTTTTGATCTGCGAATCATTCCTGTGCTGTTTGTTGTACCTGCATCATAAATCGTATAAGCTGAATAGAGCCATCCGTTAAATGCAACAGCCAGCTTTACGTTTGCCTGATCTACGCCTGTCATTGGTTGAATTATTATATCACTGCCATACTTTAATACTGGTCCCTGACTTCCTCCACCTGTTGCTGTGCGATTTTCCTGTCCGTTTGCAACCATTGTGCTTGCCGCCATCAATACAGCAAAGATAAAAATGTGTCTTAGTTTTTTCATAAAAATTAATAGGTTTAGTTATTGGGTACAAGTATACCGAAATATTTGATGTAACGGGAAAAATTTATAATAAGTTTCATAAAAACATCCACAAATTAATTTGTGGAAAATACGAAAAAGTTTTAGTAAAGTCTGTATTTTATTCTGCCTGCAACCTGGTCCGATCATCCTAGAAGTAATCGGTTTTTTGTTCAAGAGTTTGTAAACGAAACCGAATTTAATCTTTAATTCAGATTTCTGTTTCAGGTTCTGCTTTCTGTTCCTCAATAATTCTGGAAATTGCCCATCCTGCAAATTCAAAGTCTTCCCAACTCAAGGAGGGTCGTTCAGGAATACCTGTGTCGCGAATCATATAAAAATGAATGAGTACATTTCCGGGCTCAGCCAATGAGCGCGATTCAGGCTTTGGCATAATAATAATTCTGTTGTTTTCATATCCCTCCATATGAATAGGCTTGTCGAGCACAACGAGAAAAGATGTACGGCTGCCTTCTACAATTATTTTTTGTTCTAATATTCCACTAACCGGAAGTGATAAGGACAGAGAATCGTGTTTTTCTACAAGCCGGTATAATGAGGATTCGCGGACGTTAACTCTTCTGCCGGTTAATTCTGATTTCAGGTTTTTACGTCTTAACAATGCAAGCAAAGGAATATTAAGAGGTTGGATATATCCGGCAATGAATTCAAAACGACTCAGCGTAAAAGGCAGATACAAAATGAAAAAACCATAAGAGATCAGTGAGGCATATAGAATTGATAAACCGGTTTCACGTCCTCGTGTATAGGAATTGATTAAATAGGAAAACATAAAAACGAAAGTCAGTGTCAGCAGGAGATAATACTTCAGATCAACATTCTTAGACTGTGTTTCTTTTTTAAAATCAGGAGAAAGATTCAGCGTGTTGTTTAACAGAATTTGCCAAAAATAAACACAGAGAATGAAAAGTAAAAGGGTTATCCACCTGTATTCCATAACGACTCCGTTAATAATCCAGAAATCGAAGAATCCATGAGCAAAGGCGGCAATGAAGAAGAAAATAAAGAAATTCAACAGGCCTTTTTTGTTTTTTCTATACCAGGGTAAAGCAAGTCCATATCCAATAAAGGAAGAAAAAACCATGTGTGCCGGTGTGGAAATGAAAAGGCGAGCTGTTGTGTTGTATAGAGAGCTTGTTTCAATATATGACAAGTTTTCAATGAATGAGAAACCCAATGCGGAAACAGAGCAATAGTAGATAATATCGAAGGGTTCGCGAATTGTTCGCCGAAAGAACAGAAGTATAAGTACAGGAAGAATTTTAACGAACTCCTCTACGATTCCAATATTAATAATGTTGTGGAGCAAGGTAGGTATTGGCTCCCAGGAAGGAAAGTATTCGAGTGTATCCCACATGAAGTCGTTGAGGGGAAAAACCAGAAATGTAGTAAGCATTCCTGTAAGCAATACAATAAAAGTATTGCCCCATCGTGGCTTTTTGAAAATATTGATTTTTTTCAGGTAAAAGAGCCATAACATGAGAATGAAGAAAGAAGAAATGAACCCCAGAAGACAGACTCTGTCAAACGCAAAATGAATCACCGATCTGGCATAATTCGGCACGTCAAGATTTCGGAAATAAACTAATCGTTTGAAAAAATCAGGCACATATTTTTCTGCAATGCTATT
>JAGVGX010000069.1 GCA_020056865.1 Desulfobacterales bacterium | reverse complement strand
TCACGCAAGGCATTGATTAAAGCTAAAGCAAAAACGGAATGTCTCCCGTTGCTTTCCGGATCAATGACCGGTTCAAGGCTGCCTGAAGTTAACACAACGCGAGCCTGTTGCTTAGATAGCCTGTTTATATCTTCCGAACCCAACACTTTAACTTTAAGATCCCTGGGCCATTGATTCGAAAAACTGCCGTCAGCAATTACCATGACATGCATGGCCTTAAAATCATTAATTTTTGAGGTGATATCTGAATTGGCGATCCAGTTTTCCTGCCTTTCCAATGTTGCGTTAGCTGCAAGCCAGTACCCCTCGTCCTCGGCTCCTCCCATCCACCAGCTATAGCCGGAATAATAGATTAAGAGGCTGTCTTTCGGGTTTAATATGTTCCGGTATTTTTCTAAAGCAGATAAAATATCTTTCTGGTTTGGATTGATCAGCGTTTGAATTGTAAAACCATAACTTTCTTCCAGTAACGATGTTAATGCTCTTGCATCGTTTGAAGACGTTTGAAGAGAAGGCATGTACTCATAGTCATCAATCCCGATGATTAGCGCATGGTGTTTTCCATTTGCAATCTCATCTGCATCCGTGGCGGCAGGCACCGTCTCAAGATCTGTTTTGATACTATCATCTGTAGCGGGCACTGTTGCATCTTCTGGTGGGATATGTTTATCGGGTTTTTCTTTTTTTCCCTCACTTTTTTCCTCACAATGGGTACATATAAAAAGAAAATCTCCCTCAGTATCGCCAACTTTACTTATATTCCCGTATTCAGGCGCTTGACGGGTGACCAATCGCATTTTACTGCGGATTTTATGATATAGTGTTGTCCCATCAAGAGTTTTTGTGTTTTCACGTAAGGCATTGATTAAAGCCGAAGCAAAGACAGAAGTTCCCTCGGTTTCTTCAACATTGATTATTGGCTCAAGCCCGCCGGAAGTTAATGCCATCCAGGCATTTGATGTTGCCATTTTATAAAGATAATCCTGGGTTAATTTTTTTGGGTGCAAATCTCTTGAAAATTTATCCGAGTAGCTGCCGTCAGCAATAACCATGACATGTTTTGAATTGAAATCAAGAACTTCATAGGTAATAGAGGTATTAGAAATCCAGTTTTCCTGACTCTCCCATGTTGCGTCTGCTGCAAGCCAGTACCCATGGTCTTCATATGTCCCCATCCACCAGCTGTAACCTGAGTAATAGATGAGGAACTGATCTGCCGGAGTTAAAATTTGCCGGTATTTTTTTAAAGCGGCAAGGATGTCTTGTTTGTTTGGATTTGTCAATGTCTGGACGTCAAATCCGTAGTTTTCCATCAACAATGATCCTATCTTCTTTGCATCATTAACAGAGGTTTTGAGTTCCGGAATATACTGGTATTTATCTATTCCAATTATAAGAGCATAAGATTTGCTGTATTTTAAAGCCTTTCTAACAGGAGAAAGCTCTTCATCTTTGGTTGGAGTGGTTTCTAATGGTTTAAAAAAATTATCCGTATCCGTCTTGATATGAACAGGCGATATCTCGGAAATTGTTTCAAGAATGCCGGGTTCTACAATGGAGGTTATATAATAGTTGATATTATCTTCAACTCTTCCGGACATATATCTTGCGATCCTTCTGGCTAGCTGTGACATGCCTTCAGAAGCTATCTGTTCCATAGCTTCATGATCTGTTAAAGAACTTACCCTGGCCGTTTTTTTGAAATGAATGGATCTTTCTTCAGAATTCCATACTTCCTGACCGTTTTTACAGGAAATCAACCTGCTTTCGACTACGCAGTCTATGGAATACCTGCAATGTGCGGTTGGAAGTCCTACCACAGACAACATACTTAAAGGCAACCACATAAAAAATCTGGGTGCAGGTCCGGAAGACAGGTAAATACGGGAAATTTTTCCAACCAGAACGGCGTCTATTCCATATTGTTCACCTAATTTTTTATAATCAGTAGTAGCCGCCACATTGAAACCCAGGTATGTTACAGACTTGAACAGGCGTTGACCTGCTAAGGCTTTCTGCATCGCATCGGAAAACGTTTCTATTGGGTTTATGACCCTTGTAGCAGGATAATTGATGAAATTCCTGTCTGTATGATCATCAAAAAGAGCGACGCCTATTTTCGCAGGGATAACAGCTTGACTACGGTCTTCATCAGGTTCCAAGATATAAGAAAGTTTAATAGCACAGCCTGATAATACAAGGAGCAACAATATAACAAGACAGCGCAAACCAGCATTGCGATCCACTTTTACCTCCAACAGATTTCAAAAAGAGTAAAAGGTGTTTTAAGATAATTACTCATCGGTGGTTTATTGGCCAGCCACTTCTTTTCCGCAGTGCTTGCAGATGTTGGCTCTTTTTTTGATTATTTCCGTACAAAAGGGACATTCTTTTGTAAAAAATTTTTCATGTATTTTTTGAACAGCGTCATCAATATTTTTTTGTAAAATTTCATTTGAAAATTTAAGATTCTTTATGGGGTCAATAACTTCCAGATCCCCAATGTCTCCAATCATTTCAGCGGCTTTTGCTCTGACCTTGACAGGCTGTGTCGCATCTAAAAGAAGGCTGAGCACACTAACGGGATCTTTTGTTACATAGCAATCAGCTAAGATTGAAAATCCTTTTTTTATGTTTTCCTTCAACATCTCCTGTTCAAGCAGGACATTGTTATCAATTATCTGGTCTGATCCACCGAATTTACTGAAAACAGGCATATATTCAAATGAGGTTGTTCCTGGATAGCACATGCATCTGTAGGAAGCGACATGCCCATAGTTGTCGCTTATACTGTCCCAGCCCTGTTTATACATGTGGCACTCATCATTAAAGCATACAAAAAGATATGGAACGCCCCATCCTAAACCATCACCAAAAGAAAAAGGAGGAACTTCCCATAGGGTCATTTCCTTTTTGCAATGAGGACAAGCAGGCTTTTCCTTGGAAAGTATGTTTTCAAGTATCTGTTCTTTAGTTTCAAAAGACATGTATGGTTCTCCAATACGTTTTATTGATTACTCTGATACCGTGTTATCAGGCATTTTTTCATGAGGTTTGACGCCATATTTTTTTTCTCGGGCTTTCCCCCACGGGCAGCCGCCAAAAGTGATTACAAGTTCAATGTTTTGGATAAATTTAGCGAATTTATTTCCTTTTCTCGCCCTTGTGCATATGGGGCAACCGGATTCACAGTAATCGGGATCATTCAAATTCATTAAAGGCATTTTCCAGCCTTTCCAGCCATATTTTTTTTCCATTATTTTCCCTCCTTACTATGTGTCGCCCTGTTTTTTATTTTTGTTACATACTGAAAGAACAGGACATTCCGATTTACGTATTACCCTGTCTGTGGTTGATCCTATAAATAACGTTTTAACCAGACCTGCTCCCCTGGTTCCCAGAACGATCAAATCAATATCCTCTGAATCTGCATAGTTACATATTTCTTCATGGGCCTGGCCAAACAGAATATCTGTTTTAATTTTGCACCAGTTAGCAGCCTCTTTGGGAAATAATTCTAACAGTTTTTTATTTAACTGTATTTTTGTATCATCATGTGGAATGTTAAATTCCATCATCATATCAGGCGTATACTGATGAGGGTATTCCGCAACAACATGAACAAGGTGAAGTTCAGACTCAAACTCCTGTGCCAGACTTAAACCATGGTTGAGAGCCAGATCTGAATCTGAAGAAAAATCGCAACCTACCAAAATTTTTTTAATATTGAAGTTTGTTTTTTCATATTCCTGGTAGGTGTCATAAGAGCTGCGCAAGACAACAAGGGGGCATGTCAAAATCCGCATAAGACGATCTGTAACTGAACCCAGTAAAAATCTTTTTAAACCATGTCTTAAACGGGTAGCGGTGATCACAACATCGGCGCTTTTCTCTTCTGATATACGCAATATCTCATCGGCTTTATTCCCAACTGTAACTATGGGTTCGAAATGATAAGCTTTTTCATCAATCAGGTTATCTAATTGTTTCCTGGCAAGCTGCACAAGACAGTTTTGTTGCTCGGTTGCATCAAAAAAAGCTTCACCATAGGTAACAACAGGTATGGTTTCCACAACATGGCACACATAAAGTCTGGCCTCAAACATTTTGGCAAGAGCAATCCCGTATAATATTGTCTGATTTGAGTAATCAGATAGATCTGTAGCACATAAAATGGTGTTAAATTTAACTCTCATGGCCGCACCTCCTTTAGCTGTTTGTTTTTATAATTAATAACATTAAATAAACAGTCCAAAATAATATGCAGATACAAAAAAATATGCCTACAGAATTTAATTTCATACAATTACATGCTATATAATTTATAAATAATAATCAATACAATAGATGGATTTAAAATCTCGCTAAACTAAGGTGAAGGCAGACAGGTGCAAAACTTGGGGTTTTTAATCAGATAAATTTCCTTTTATAAATTTTGTCTTGACTACTTTAATTCATTTTTTTATTATGAATCAAATGTTTTGGGAGATCGTCCAGCGGCAGGACTGCGGACTCTGACTCCGCCAACCAAGGTTCGAATCCTTGTCTCCCAGCCAAAAATTTTATATTTTTTTTATATATTGAGACCTTTGCAAAACGCCCCCTTTCGCCCAATTAGCGCTTCGCTAAAGTGCCTGTGTCAGGCTCAAATTTTGCACGAAGTCAAGCTTTAGCGCTATCCTCGAAATACTCAATGTATTCCTGTGGTTGCACGAAGTGTATGTTTTCAAGACGTAAGGCGCAACCGTTAGCGCTATATTTTCGCCTTCCTTGAACTTGAACGAAATTGAACATTTTTCAAAGGTCTCATACTGGGATGGCTTGAAGGATAAATTGGTTTATCAATCATAGATTTTATGGACAAGCAACGTCAGTTAAAACAAATCATTCATTTAGACATAGATGCTTTTTACCCCTCGGTTGAAGTGCTGGATAATTCTGCCTTAAAGGGGAAGCCGGTCATCGTGGGTGGTGGCAAGGACAGAGGTGTGGTGTCATCTGCTTCATATGAGGCTCGAAAGTTTGGGATTCATTCTGCCCAGCCGATTGCGAAAGCAAAACGCCTTTGTCCAAATGGAATTTTTTTGCCTGTCAGAATGTCAAGATATCAAGAAATCTCTAAGCAAATATTTGAGATATTTCATCGTTTCACACCATTGGTTGAGCCCTTATCTATTGATGAAGCATTTCTTGATGTAACCGATTCCATACGTCTTTTTGGTCAGCCCGAGAACATCGCTAAAACAATTAAGGAAATAATTCTAACAGAGACGGGATTAACAATTTCAGCTGGTATTGCGCCTTCAAAAATTGTGGCAAAGATTGCGTCTGACATTGACAAACCTGATGGTTTAACTGTTGTACATTCCGATGGTGTTAGAGAGTTCTTAGATCCACTCTCCGTTAAAAAAATGTGGGGTGTTGGCAAGGTGTCCCAGCGCCTTTTAAGTCAACTCAATATCCACACGTTTAGAGATTTGAGACAGGCACCGGTCAAGGTATTGGAGAAAAAGCTGGGAAAACAGGGAGTCAAAATACATTTGTTGGCCATGGGAATAGATAAGCGAAATGTGATACCGGAACATGACGTAAAGTCTGTCGGCAATGAACAGACTTTTTTACAAGACATCGTATCTTTAGATGTTGTTCAAAAAGAGCTTCTTGTTTTGGGTGATAAAGTGGCTCGACGGATGCGGCATAAGCGTTTAAAAGGTAAAACGATTACATTGAAAGTTAAATATTTTGATTTTGTTCAGATTACACGTCCGGCAACGTTAACTGAATCCACGGATGATGGTTCCAAAATATATTCTGTTGTTTGTCATCTTTTAAAAAAGACGGAGGTAGCAAAAAAACCAATCAGGCTCTTAGGCGTTTTTTTGTCTCAATTCAGTTGTTCGGGGGTTGAAACCCAGCTCTCTCTTTTTCATCAAAACCCGTCATCAAAGAAACGTCAGAAATTGAATTCTGTTTTAGATTTGGTATACGAGAAATTTGGTGACAAAAGTGTTGTTCCTGGAACGCTTTTAAAAGATTAACTTATTCTTTATGGATTTAATTTCTGTTACACGGTTAAATTGGGCTTTCCTGCAAAAAATTTTATCCATAACTATCTTAAATCAATACGTATTTTCCATGCTGTCCCTTTTTTATTCCACATGTGCATGATGTGCATGGTGCGAATAATATCAATAAGTTGAGCATGGTGTCGGCTGAAAAGGGTACCTATTTGGTACCCAGGAAAATTATCAGTCTATAAGGCAGGCACGCTTTAGAGCGCTATTTAACCCCTCTGTGTTCCATCCGGGTTCGGATGTGTATGCTGTGATTCCCAGCGTTTGTCAAGATAATACAACACCGGAACAGTCATGCGTGAGAAGAGAAGAGATGCAACTTCGCCTGCCATCAGAGAGATGGCAAGCCCTTGGAATATTGGATCGAACAATATTACTGAAGCGCCTACCACGACTGCCGTCGCTGTCAACATCATCGGCCTGAATCGAACGGCGCCTGCATCGATTACGGCAAGATTAAGAGGCATGCCCTGAGAAACACGAAGTTCAATGAAATCAACAAGAATTATGGAGTTTCTTACAACAATTCCTGCACCTGCAATAAAACCGATCATGGATGTCGCCGAGAAAAAAGCACCCATCAGCCAGTGTCCTGGCAGTATGCCAATAAGGGAAAACGGAATAGCCGCCATAATTACAAGAGGGGTTGAAAAGGATTTAAACCACCCAACAACGAGAACAAATATTAAAACAAGAACCACTCCAAAAGCTATTCCCAAATCGCGGAAGACCTCATAGGTAATATGCCACTCGCCATCCCATTTCATGGAAAACCGACGGTCTGTTTCCGGCAGCGCTGAAGTGTGCTGAACAATTTTATATCCTTCAGGAAGAGATATTGCATCTATTTCTTTTTTCATCTCAAGTATGGCATAAACAGGGCTTTCCTTCTCGCCTGCTACATCACCTGTTATATAAACCACAGGCATGAGATTTTTATGGTATATGCTTTTATCGTTTTCCGTATTAGAGGTTTTAACAAGGCTGGATAGCGATATCAGCTTTCCGTCCGCTTGAGATATTTTTATGGCTTCAAGGCGTTCGATTCCTGCCCGCTGTGAAAGAGGAAGCTTTACCATGATAGGGATATCTTCTTTTTCCATTGGCTGGTGAAGTAGGCCAGCCATCCTTCCGGAAAGGACCAATTCTAGAACATTTGCAATCTGAGCTGCGCTGATGCCATGAAGTGCCGACT
>JAGVGX010000088.1 GCA_020056865.1 Desulfobacterales bacterium | reverse complement strand
TGGGCCGGTAATACGCAACGAAATTGAACATATCAGAGGGGTCGACTGCGGGGGCATCATTCGCATGCTGCTTGAAAAAAAACTTGTCAGAATTGTCGGCCGAAAAAAAATCCCCGGGAGGCCTCTGCTTTATGCGACAACCAGACAATTTCTTGAGCTTTTTGGTTTAAAAGATCGAAAAGATCTTCCAACCCAAAAAGAAATTGAAGAAATCAGCGCAACAAAGCAAGAATAAACACCCATGAAAGTTCAAAAAATCAGGAAAATACTTGACTTGAAATCAAACTGTCTATTATAATTCATATTAATTGCAGGTAATTAAAAAATGATTCTTTCCAAAGTATGAAGGTGATTTTATGAATAAATCTGATTTGATAAATGCTGTTAAAGACAAAGCAGATTTAAATAGGAATGATGCTGAAAAAGTTATAACTGTTTTTTTTGATTCAATAAAAAAATCGCTTGTTAACAACACCCGTGTTGAAATCAGAGGGTTTGGAAGTTTTACAGTAAAACATTACCGCCCATACACCGGAAGAAATCCAAAAACCGGGGCAGCAATACATGTATCACCAAAAAAACTCCCCTTTTTCAAAGTAGGCAAAGAATTAAAAGAATCCATTGATAATAACTCTTGATGATAATAATGCTGTGACATTTTCTTAAATTGATCAAAAATCAACTTCTTAGTGCGTTCCCAAGCACATGTGTACGTTGAGTCCCCCATCCTACTCTTATGTATTTTACCATATCCCAAATAGTCTTCATGCGTTTTGAGCCTAAACTTTGAGTCTTAAATGCAGCGTTTTTTACCAATCCATCCCCGATAGACAAAAAAGTATAAACTTCCATATTAAATTTTATCATATTTTTTTATTTTTTTCTTGACACGTAATCAAATTTATAATTAATGGTTACTAGTGGAGCAAAGTGGATAATAATGGTGGATTATGTTTCGAGGTACCTCATTTCATACAATTGACTCAAAAGGTCGAATCATCATTCCGGCAAGGTTTCGTGATTTTATTCGAAACAGCGGCATCGACGGAATTATGATTTCAACTATGGATAGTGCCTTGTTTGCCTATACCTTCGAAGAGTGGAACAAAATTGAATCAAAAATATTATCCCTGGTTGAAAAAAGCCCCAGCATGCGCAGATTCAGAAGGCTCTTTGTAGGTGGGGCATTTGAATGTTCTATCGACAAGCAGGATCGCTTTCTTATCCCTCCCTCCTTAAGGCAAGATGCCTGTCTTGAAAAAGAAATTGTTCTTATCGGCGTGCTTGACCATTTTGAAATTTGGTCACGCGACAATTATGAAAAAGAAAAAATAGAACTGGAAAAAGACCTGAAACACGAGGAGGTAATAAACGATATCACCCGATTAGGACTATAAACAAATGGCATATAAGCACATACCGGTGATGACAAACGAGGTTATTCACTACATGAATTGTCAACCCGGAAAAATTTATGTTGACTGTACACTTGGCGGTGCCGGGCATACTGCTGCCATATGTAAAATAATCGCTCCAAGCGGACACATTATAGGTATAGATCAGGATAATGATGCTGTTTGCAATGCAAAAAAAGTCCTTGAACCTTTCAAATCAATGGTTCACCTGTTTAACGAAAATTTTATTAATCTACCTTTCATTCTTTCAAGCCTGAATATTGAAAAGGTGGACGGTATCATCCTTGACCTCGGGTTATCACTTCATCAACTCGAATCAAGCGGAAGAGGATTCAGCTTTAAAAGAGAAGAGCCGCTTGACATGAGGATGGATACAAGAACGCGCGTTAAAGCTGAAGATATTATCAACACGATGGATGCAACCCATCTGTCAGAGCTTTTTTATAACTTTGGTGAAGAACGCAGGGCAAGAATAATCGCAAAAACGATTGTTAAAACAAGAGAACATGTGGCAATCAAAACAAGCAAACAGCTTGCAGATATAATATACCATGCAACTTTCAAAAAAAACCTTTTAAAACAAAAAATTCATCCGGCAACAAAAGTGTTCATGGCGCTTCGAATCGCTGTAAATAAAGAACTTGAGAGACTTGATTCATTTATGGAAAAAGCTTCTGACCTATTGAATCCAAAGGGTCGGCTCTGCGCCATATCATTTCACTCTCTCGAAGACAGAATAATAAAACATCGGATAAAAGCCATGGAAAAAGGATGCATCTGTCTACCTGATCTCCCCATTTGTACCTGTAACAAAAAAAAAAGTCTTCGTTCTTTAACAAAAAAAGCATTGCGACCCAAAGAAAAAGAAGTTGATATAAATCCTATGGCAAGAAGTGCCAAACTCAGAGCTGCCGAAAAAATTTAATATTAAATGAACAAAAAAAAACAAAACCACTCTAACAATAAAAAAATTAATATCATCTGCATCTCTTTTTTAACTGTCTTCATCGCCGAACTGTTTTTTTTTACCTGGTGCCGAATTCAGTGTGTGAAAACAGGGTATGACATTTCAAAAAAAACAGACGAATATAAGAACCTTTTAACATTACAAAGCAGTTTAAAGATAGAACTTGCACATTTAAAATCTCATGAACGTATTTCACATATTGCAAAAAACAGGCTGGGGCTTATAGCACCAGATGCCAAACAAACGATTATACTGCCATGAAACCAGATAAACAAAAATACATAAGGATTCGCACGCTGATGATAGGGTGTGTTCTGGGTATTTTTTTAATTATAATAGCCGCAAGAGCTGCTTACATACAAGTATACTGCGATTCCTGGCTGTCTCAAAAAGCTGCTGATGAATATACAACATCTCTTGTTTCCCACGGTAAAAGAGGCGCCATATTTGATGCAAATCACAGAGAACTTGCTGTGAGTCTTGAAGTAACATCAATAGCTGCCTACCCAGCTCTTATCGAAGACAGGCATCTGTGCGCAAAAGCGCTATCTGAAGTACTTAAACTTAGCAGAAAATCCCTTATCAAAACCCTTGATCCCAAAAAAAAATTCGTTTGGATAAAGCGCAAGGTTTCACCTCAAGAGGCATTGAATGTTAAGGCGCTAAAACTAAAAGGCATTGGTTTCATACCTGAATACAACCGTTTTTATCCAAACAAATCTCTTGCCGCACAAGTCATAGGTTTTTCCGGAACAGACGGGCGTGGACTTGAAGGGATAGAATTTTATTATGACAATCTTCTTAAGGGAAACTCAGACAGTTTTACCGTGTTAAGAGACGCTTTCGGTAACAGATTCGATAGAAAATCACCCAGCGACAAAGCAAACCATTCAACAAATTTTAACGGAAACAACCTCATTTTAACCATAGACAGTACCATCCAGTACATCACAGAACAGGCGCTTAAAGAAGCTGTTAACACATGTTCGGCAAAAACAGGATTAGCTATCGTCATGTCTCCAAAAACAGGAGCAATACTCGCCCTTGCTCATTTCCCTTTTTTCAACCCTAACACATTCAGCGAATTTGACAAAGAAACCTGGAGGAACAGGGCAATAACCGACTCATTTGAGCCAGGGTCAACCATGAAGATCTTTACCGCTGCAGGCGCGCTTGCATCTGGGGCATGCACCCCTGAATCAATATTTTATTGCGAAAATGGCGCCTATTCGATCAATCATAACATCATTAGGGATACGCATAAATACGGATGGCTTACACTACATCATATTATCAAATACTCAAGCAACATAGGCATGGTAAAAGTAACTGAAAAAATGGGTAGTGAAGCCTTATATAATAATCTGGTAAGTTTTAGTTTCGGTACAAAAACAGGAATCGACTGTCCTGGAGAAACAACCGGGCACCTGTCGCATTTTAAAACATGGTCAGAAATGGATACAGGGGCCATATCCTTTGGCCAGGGCGTCTCCGTATCGGCCATACAGCTCGCGACAGCTGTTTCAGCTATTGCTAACAAAGGGACCCTTATGAAGCCTTACATTGTTCAGGCAATAACGGATCAGAACGGTTCTCTTATAAAAAACCATCAACCCGAAAGAATCAGAACCATCATTTCTGAAAATACCGCTAAAACCATTACAGAAATACTTCAATCGGTAATAAGTAGCGATGGCACGGGACCAAAGGCGGATATTGAAGGCTATAATGTCTGCGGGAAAACCGGCACAGCACAAAAAATTGATGGGACCGGAAAATACTCTAAAGATAAGTATACGTCATCATTTATTGGCTTCGTCCCATCAGATCAGCCTGAAGCTGTCATTTTTGTAGTTATAGATGAACCTTCGAAAAATTATTACGGCGGAATCGTTGCTGCACCAGCATTTAAAACAATCGCACATAAAACGCTCGACTATATGAACATTGCCCCAACAAAAAAAGGAAGTGGAAATTTGGTGGTCTATAGGCAGACTGGAGCAAAAGGATGAAGCTTTCATATTTGCTTGAAAAAATTCCTGCTAACCATATTGAAAGCATCCAAGGCCAAAACACCATCGATGATCCTGAAATCACTTCCATTCACTTAAAAGCTCAGGATGTCAAGCCAAACGGACTGTTCATAGCGATAAAAGGAGGAAAAGCTGACGGCAATGATTACATTGATATTGCCGTGGAAAAAGGTGCTGCAGCAATTATCACACAAATGCAGATAAAAAAAAATGCAATTATCGTTCAGGTAGAAAACACACGAAAGGCGCTATCTGAAATATCTGCAAGGTTTTACGATAACCCATCAGAAAAACTGGTAATCATCGGGATTACAGGAACAAACGGGAAAACCACGACCGCTTATCTTATAGAAAGTATACTTTTACAGGCAGGCATAAACGTTGGTGTCATCGGAACAATTAATTATCGTTATGCGGGTAAAACCTTTTATCACGCAATGACCACACCAGAGTCAATCGATCTGCAAAGGATCCTTGATGAAATGCTGAAAAACAACATATCACATGTTGTCATGGAGGTATCCTCCCACGCAATTGATCTTAACAGAATCAATTGCTGTATGCTGGATATCGCTGTTTTTACAAATTTGACACAAGATCACTTAGATTACCATAAAAACATGGATACCTATTGGCAGTGCAAAAAAAAAATGTTTACCGAGCATCTTGCCGAATCGCCTAAGCGAAATAAAGCAGCGGTAATCAATTGTGAAAATCAAAAAGGAAAAGAACTTTTTAAAGATCTTGACGGACGAAAAATTTCTGTTGGAACAGATATGAGCCATACAGCACATGTGTCAGAACTAAGCTATGATCTGTCTGGAATCAAAGGAAGTTTTTCTATTCCAAACGGCAAGTTTGATTTTATGTCATCACTTGTTGGACAACACAATGCTCAAAATATAGCCTGTGCAACCGGTGTTGGGATTGCTTTGAACATTCATCCCAGTATCATAAAAACCGGTATTGAAAAGGTCACTTTTGTACCAGGGCGACTTGAGATGATCAACAATGCCTTTAGCAGGTACATATATGTAGATTACGCACACACACCAGACGCTCTTGAACATGTGCTTTCTGCACTAAAATTAATGTCTAAAAAAAAGCTGATCTGCGTTTTTGGCTGTGGCGGCGACAGAGATAAAGCCAAAAGGCCTATAATGGGCAGCATCGCAGGCAAGCTTTGCGACCTTGTTATTATAACATCCGATAATCCCAGAACAGAAAATCCTTTGTCAATAATAGACAACGTAGCTCAAGGTGTTACACAAGTATTGCCGAACCATCTTTCACCCTCAGATATTAATAATTACCGGCAAGGTCTGTATGAAAAAAAGAAAGGATATGTTATAGAGCCTGATCGCAAAAAAGCAATTTTACTTGCCGTAACTGTATCCACGCCTGAAGACACGATTATTATTGCAGGAAAAGGACATGAAACATATCAGATAATTGGTAACAAAAAAATCCCTTTTGATGATGGGAAAGAAGCAAGAAAAGCATTGCAAACCGTCTTTTGCAAAACCGGAAAAAATAATAAATGACAGAGCCCATACCATGGAATCTTCAAGACATCATCAAGGCAACCCGGGGGGAGCATGTGATGGGAGAGATGAGTCATTTTTTTTCCGGTATATCCATAGACTCTCGAACCATATCTGCAAACAACCTGTTTGTGGCAATTAAAGGGGAAAAATTTGACGGGCATCATTTTATACATAATGCAATACAACGCGGAGCTTCCGGCGTTCTTATGAACAAAGACAACTCTTTTGACTTAAACAATAGCGACCTTCAAAAAAAAATCGTCTGCGCAGCCGTAAGCGATACAACAAAAGCATTAGGAGATCTGGCATCTTTTAACATCAAAAGATCCGGCGTTTCAGTTGTTGCAGTAACAGGGTCTAACGGAAAAACCAGCACAAAAGAAATGGTTGCATCTGTTATTTCCCAAAAATTTAACACCCTTTCAACCATAGGAAATTATAACAATGAAATCGGCATGCCCTTAAGTCTGTTCAGGCTTAATGCCTCACATCAATGGGCTGTACTGGAGCTTGGCATGAATAAACCCGGTGAAATCAGAAATCTTGGAGAGATCTGCTCACCGGATATCGGTGTTATTACAAATATCGGCCCGGCACATCTGGAGCAGTTTGCATCCATAGACGAAATAATGAATGCAAAAGGAGAACTGCTTGAAACAATCAAGCCCGATGGTGCCGTGGTGCTTAATGCAGACGATCCCAGAGGGGTACGTTTGTCGAAAACAACGTCTAAGCGTCTTTTGTTTTTTGGCAAATCCGAAAATGCTGACATCAGAGCAACACATATTACACAAAGCGACAACGGGTTATCTTTTAAGCTTCATCTTCCTAATGAAAACATGGATATAAACCTCAAGAGCCATGGTGATTTTATGGTTTCCAATGGACTTGCAGCAGCCTCTGTTGGTTTTCTTGTAGGCATAGATGCAGGCCATATAAAAAAAGGTCTGGAAGCCTTTGTCCCGGTTAAAGGCAGAATGAACGTTATTAAAGCAGGAAAAATCAATATCATAGATGATACCTACAATGCGAATCCTGGCTCTATGGAAGCTGCTATAATAACATTAAAGCGATTATCAAAAGATACAAGAAGCGTTCTTGTTGCCGGAGACATGCTCGAACTTGGAAAACACGCTGTTTCAATGCACGAAATGATAGGTTCGTTAGCTGCAAGATCAAATATTTCCAGGCTTTATGCAACCGGTAATTTTGCAGAAAAAATCGCTCAAGGCGCACGGGATGAATCTATGGCAAAAAATCACATCTTTACCGGGACAAAACATGACATCATAGAAGATTTAAATAGCTGGGTTCAGCCTGGAGACTGGATTCTGGTAAAAGGGTCACGATCAACCGGCATGGAATGTATCGTAAAAGACATGCTTGCGTTGGCAAAAGTCGTTAACAAGTTACCATGAAGAACAAATACGCATTATGATTTATCATTTATTATATCCACTGCATACGACTATATCTATTTTTAATATATTCAGGTACATCACCTTTCGTACCATATATGCAGGCATAACCGCATTTTTGATCTGTTTTGTTTTTGGACCGTGGGTTATCAGGCAAATTGGTCGTATGCAGGTCAAACAGTTTATAAGAGATGATGGGCCAAAATCACATCTTATAAAATCAGGAACACCGACCATGGGAGGGCTGCTTATCCTTTTTGCAGTTGTCGTATCGACCCTTATTTGGGCCAATCTTTCCAATGTTTATATTTGGATCATTTTGTTTGTTACCATAGGTTTTGGAACCATAGGTTTTATTGACGATTATTTAATGCAGGTTAAAAAACGCAGTAAAGGACTTGGTGTTAAAAGTAAATTTATCATGCAGGTTGTTATTGCTGCGACAGCCTCTGTGTTTGTTTATTATCATTCGGGTTTTTTGTCCTATATTACCGTACCTTTTTTTAAAAACATATCCCCTTACTTAGGCGTGGGGTATATATTTTTTGCTTCACTTGTCATTGTGGGAGCATCAAATGCGGTGAACCTTACAGACGGGCTTGACGGCCTTGCAACAGGGCCAGCCATAATAGCTTCTGCTACGTATATGCTCTTTGCATATGTTGTGGGGAATGTAAAAATTGCACAATACCTTCAGATTAATTATGTACCGGCAACCGGAGAGCTTGCCGTTTTTTGCGGTGCTCTGGCAGGTGCCGGGCTTGGCTTTTTATGGTTTAACACCTATCCTGCTCAAGTTTTTATGGGCGATACCGGCTCTCTTCCAATAGGAGCAGCTATTGGAACAGCAGCTGTTATAATAAAACAGGAAATACTTTTGGTTATCGTCGGTGGCTTATTTGTAATGGAGGCGCTTTCTGTTATTTTCCAGGTCGGCTTTTTTAAAATAACACATGGCCGCAGAATATTCAAAATGGCGCCTCTGCATCATCATTTTGAACTCAAAGGATGGCCGGAACCTAAGGTAACCGTGAGATTCTGGATTATTGCCATCATACTTGCCCTTGTCTCTTTGAGCACACTTAAAATCAGATAGAACACAAAGAAACAGGCCAAAATAAACATGTTTAATGGATACAGCTTAATAATTAACCGTTTTCAAATAACATATTCATGGAACTTTTAAATAAACATATTCTTATTGTGGGGCTCGGTGTTTCAGGGGCAGCTGCTGCGCGTTTTTTGAAAAAAAGAGGGGCCATAGTTACGGTTACGGATATGGCATCTGAAAAACAACTGTCACCATTTTTAGATCGTATCAGAGATTTGGATATCGAGCTTCAACTGGGAACACATATCAACCAAACCTTCGAAAATGCAGACCTTATCATAATAAGTCCTGGAGTACCAGACACCATTTTGCCCATAATAAATGCAAAAGAAAAAAATGTTCCTGTTTGGGGTGAAATTGAGCTGGCAGGCCGATTTATAAAAGAACCAATTGTTGCCGTAACCGGAACCAACGGGAAAACAACCACCACAACACTTTTGGGGAAAATGATCGAAAGCTCCGGCCTAAAACCGTTTGTAGGTGGGAATATCGGCACTCCTTTGATTGAATATGTTGATCACAAAGAAAAGGCAGATGTTGTTGTAGCTGAATTAAGCAGCTTTCAATTAGATACCATAGATACGTTCAGGCCCAAGGTAAGTGTTTTACTAAACATTACTGAAGATCATATGGACAGGTATGCAGACCTTGAGGCATACGCAACCTCAAAGGGTCGTATTTTCATGAACCAGCAGGAAAGTGACACAGCTGTTTTAAACGGTTCGGATCCTCTCGCTGTTAAAATAACAAAACATATTAAAGCTAAAAAAAGGTTTTTTTATCATGATGAGTCAACAGATAACACCTCCAACAATTTGAATTTGCTTGATTTTTATGTGCCTGGTCTTCCAGGAAAACATAATATTGAAAATGCATCCGCAGCAGCGCTTGCTGCCATGTCCATTGGATGTTCATTAAAAGGTATCCAGGCGGCCTTAAACAATTTTAAAGGCCTCCCGCATCGTCTTGAATATGTCAAAAC
>JAGVGX010000105.1 GCA_020056865.1 Desulfobacterales bacterium | reverse complement strand
TGTTACTCATTATTCATACGAGTTAAAGACGAGTGAAATATGGCTGTAGTAGATGTTTTAAATACAAAAGCAGAAAAAGTATCAGAAATCGATTTGCCTGGAGTTATTTTTGATGTCCCGGTAAAAATCAGTGTTCTGCACGAGGTTGTTAAGGCGCAGCTTGCGAGCAAACGGGCAGGAAGTGCATCAGTTAAACATCGGAGTGATGTTGCGGGAACCGGTGCTAAACCGTATAAGCAGAAAGGGACCGGTCGTGCGCGTCGTGGTGATATAAAGTCGCCTTTATTAAGAGGTGGCGGATCTGTTTTTGGACCTGATATAAGGTCATATGCGTACAAAGTTCCTAAGAAAATCAGAAAGCTTGCCCTTAAAATGGCATTGAGCAGCAAACTTAAAAGTAGCGATATCATTATTCTTGACATGCTTGAATTAGAAATGGTTAAGACCAGACTTTTTGTTGATATTATCAAAGCATTGAATATTGATAAGGCGCTTATAATAACAGATCAAAAGAATGTAAATGTTGAAAAGTCTGCAAAGAATGTTCCGAATATAAAAATTCTTAGGTGCGATGGTTTAAATGTATACGATATACTTAAGTATAATAAACTGATACTGCTTGCAGATTCGATAAAAAAAATTGAAGGGAGACTTCTTTCATGATTGGTTACGATACGATTATACGACCTATAATAACAGAAAAGTCAACCCTGCAGAAAGAATCATACAATCAGATTACATTTGAAGTGCAACGTGGCGCCAATAGAATTGAAATTAAAAGAGCTGTAGAGCGTATTTTTAAAGTCAGCGTTGTTGATGTGAGAACCATTCAAGTTAAAGGCAAGATTAAAAGAAGAGGCCGGATTCTGGGAAAGCGAAAAGATATAAAAAAAGCGATTGTCAAATTAGGGCCCAAACAACGAATAGATTTTTTTGATGGTGTTTAATCAAAATCGATATTTTACGGATAATCCATAGATAGGGAGTGTCATGGCGGTAAAGCGAGTAAAACCAACATCACCGGGGAGAAGATTTCAGTCATATTCAACATTTGATGACATCACGTCAACCAGTCCGGAAAAAAGCCTATTAAAACCAATTAAAAAAAATGGCGGACGCAATTCAAATGGTCGAATTACGGCAAGGCATCGAGGTGGTGAGCAAAAACGACATTACAGAATTATTGACTTTAAAAGAAACAAGGTCGGTATCCCCGCTAAAGTGGCTACCATAGAGTATGATCCTAACAGGTCTGCAAGAATTGCGCTTCTTCATTATACTGATGGTGAAAAACGATATATTCTTGCTCCTAACCAGTTGACAGTTGGAGATCAGGTGCTCTCGGGACCTGATGCGGATATTAAGCCAGGCAACTCGCTTCCTTTAAAAAATATACCTCTGGGTACATATATCCATAATATTGAATTGCGAATTGGCAAAGGCGGTCAGATTGTCAGAAGTGCCGGCACATATGCTCAATTAATGGCAAAGGAAACCCGTTATGCTCAGGTGAAACTTCCTTCAGGTGAGGTACGCATGGTACTTCTTGATTGTTTTGCTACAATCGGACAGATCGGGAATGTTTCTCACGAGAATATTTCCATAGGAAAAGCAGGAAGGGCACGCTGGATCGGAAGACGTCCAAAGGTAAGAGGAGTTGCGATGAATCCTGTTGATCATCCTATGGGTGGGGGTGAAGGAAGATCTTCCGGCGGGCGGCATCCATGCAGCCCATGGGGTATTCCCTCCAAAGGATATAAGACGCGTAACAAAAAGAAAAGTGATCGTTTTATTGTTAAAAAACGAAAAAAATAAGTTTAAAAATTAAAACGTATTGTAAGTTAAGGGTTAATATTAAAGAAATAACCCGGGGGAAATTATGCCTAGGTCGCTGAAAAAAGGTCCTTATATTGATTTAAAATTATTAGGTAAAGTTGAAGTAGCCCAAAAATCAAAAAGCAATAAAATTATTAAAACATGGTCAAGGCGGTCAACTATTATTCCAGATATGGTAGGCATTACTCTGGCAGTACATAACGGTAAAAAATTTATTCCGGTTTTTATTTCAGAGGATATGGTTGGGCATAAACTGGGCGAGTTTTCACCCACAAGAGTTTTTTTCGGTCATGCCGGAGATAGAAAATCAAAAATAAGAAAGTAACCTTGTTTTTATATATTAAGAAATATAGTTGAAAAAAGGATAGATAATAATGGAGGTCAAAGCTACAGCAAAATATGTGAGGATTTCTTCACAGAAAGTACGCAAGCTCATAGATGCGGTGAAGGGAAAACAGGTTGAAACAGGTCTTGATATGCTAAAATTTATGCCACAGAAAGCAGCTCAGCTTGTTAAAAAGGTGGTTCACAGTGCTGTTGCAAATGCAGATCAAAATCATGATATGGATGTGGATTCTTTGATTATTAAAAATATTACTGCAGATCAGGGGCCGACGCTTAAACGTTTCAGGGCAAGGGCTCGTGGGAGAGGGGCGAGAATTTTAAAACGATCGTCTCATATTACAGTCACCCTGTTTGGAGATAAGGCATGAAAAAGGGGGTAAACGCTTGGGCCAAAAAGTAAATCCAACAAGTTTAAGATTAGGTATTATAAAAACTTGGGAGTCAAAATGGTATGCCGGTAAAAAATATTCAGACTATGTACTTGAAGATTATAATGTCAGAAAGTTTATAAAAAAGAAACTTTACCATGCAGGGATAGCGAGAGTTGAGATAGAAAGATCTTCCAAACGAATAAGACTACGTCTTTATACGTCACGCCCCGGAATTGTTATAGGCAAAAAAGGCGCTGAAATATCGGAACTTAAGAACGAACTGGAGAAAATGATATCTCAGGAAGTGGTTATTGATGTTCAGGAGGTTAAAAAACCAGAAACCGATGCGCAGCTTGTTTCGGAAAGTATAGCTCTTCAGCTTGCACGTAGAGTAGCATTTCGTCGAGCTATGAAAAGGGGTATTCAGTCAGCAATGAGATTTGGTGCAGAAGGGATAAAGGTTATTTGTGCAGGACGACTCGGGGGCGCTGAAATGGCTCGAACGGAATGTTACAAGGAGGGAAGAGTGCCGCTTCATACGTTAAGGGCTGATATTGATTATGGTTTTGCAGAAGCTCTAACCACCTATGGTATTATTGGTGTAAAAGTGTTCATATTTAAAGGTGAGATTTTAAAAAAGGGTGAGATGCAGGTTGCGATTAATGAATAGTAGGAGATATAGTTATGCTTAGCCCTAAAAAAGTAAAATTTAGAAAGCAGCAAAAGGGCAGGATGAAGGGCGTGGCACGCAGAGGTTGCAATTTAAATTATGGAGATTATGGATTGCAGGCGATTGAGTGTGGGACAATAAGTGCCAGGCAGATAGAGGCTGCACGTATTGCAATGACCAGGCATGTGAAACGAGGCGGCAAAATATGGATTAGAGTATTTCCAGATAAGCCCATAACAAAAAAGCCTGCTGAGGTCAGGATGGGAAAGGGTAAAGGTGCTCCTGAAGGCTGGGTAGCAGTTATTCGCCCAGGGAAAATTCTCTATGAAATGGAAGGGATCCCAACTGCATTGGCACAAGAAGCACTTCGGCTTGCTGCGCACAAGCTGGCTGTAAAAACAAGGTTTATAACAAGAGGTGATGAATAGTGAAAGCCGAAGAGATTAGAGCGTTGCGCCAGGATGAAATGCTCCATAAAATTACTGAGTTAAAAGAAGAGTTGTTTAATCTGCGTTTTCGGCATGAAATCGGCCAGTTGGATAATCCATTGCAGATGAAAAAAACAAAGCGGAATATAGCCAGATTAAAAACTATTATGAATGAAACAAATAAAAAAACCAAATATAATAAAGCGTAATTATTGCCATGAAAAAACAGGGAATAAAAAGACAACTGGTTGGGACCGTCATTAGCGACAAGATGGATAAGACAGTAAGTGTACGAGTTGAAAGACTTGTTAAACATCGACTTTATCTTAAATATATTAAAAGAACTGTGAATTTTGCAGCTCATGATCACAATAATGCGTGTAAAACAGGTGATAAGGTTATCATTTCTGAAACCAGACCTATCAGCAAAACAAAAAAATGGCGTGTTATTAATATCATTGAAAAAGCTGTTTGATGATATAAGGGAACTACACAATGATTCAGGTAGAGACTAGATTGACTGCGGCAGATAATTCAGGAGCAAAGATTTTGTGTTGCATTAAGGTTCTTGGAGGGTCAAGGAGGCGGTATGCAAGTGTGGGCGACATCATCGTTGTTTCTGTCAAGGAAGCTATTCCGAATTCCAAAGTTAAAAAAGGGGAAGTACTAAAGGCCGTTGTGATCAGAACCAAAAAGGAGATACGAAGACCTGACGGATCATATATAAGGTTTGATGAGAATTCAGCGGTATTGATTAACGCATCAAAAGAACCCATTGGGACAAGGATTTTTGGTCCTGTTGCCAGAGAGCTACGAGCGAAGAGGTTTATGAAAATTATTTCACTTGCTCCTGAAGTATTATAGGTAATGTTTTTATGATAACAACCAAAACACACATAAAAAAAAATGATAAAGTTAAAGTTATTGCAGGAAAAGATAAAGACAAAATCGGGAAGGTTTTAAGAGTAAACAGAAAAAAAAATCGTATTCTTGTTGAAAACATTAACATAATAAAACGGCACTCAAAACCGAATATGTCAAATAAGCAAGGGGGAATTATTGAAAAGGAATCTCCCCTTCATTTATCAAATATCATGTTGGTGTGCAACAAGTGCATGAAACAGATTCGTATTAAAATAAAGATGTTGGAAGATGGTAAACGTGTACGATTCTGTGGAAAATGTAATGAACAAATAGACTCATAACTTGATTGTGAGCTTGAGGATTTTGAATGTCACAGTTAAAACAGTATTATGAAAAAGAAGTCGTGCCTAAATTGATTGAAACCTTCAATTATAAAAATACGATGGAGGTTCCAAAATTAGTAAAGATTGTATTAAATATGGGTATTGGCGAGGCAATACATAATAACAAGCTTCTTGATGCTGCATTTGAGGAACTTAAACTGATTGCAGGGCAGAAGCCGGTTATAACTAAGGCTAAAAAATCGATTGCTACCTTTAAATTAAGAGAAGGTATGCCGATAGGCTGTATGGTTACCCTTCGTCAACAACGCATGTATGATTTTTTCAATAAACTTGTCAATGTGGCTCTGGCACGTGTTAGAGATTTTAGAGGTATCTCAGCGAAAGCATTTGATGGTTTTGGAAATTACTCGCTCGGGATTAAGGAGCATATAATTTTTCCTGAAATAGATTACGATATGATTGACAGAATAAAAGGCCTGAACATATCTATTGTTACAACAGCCGGATCTGATGATGAAGGAAGGGAACTACTTAAGTTATTAGGTATGCCGTTTAGAAATTGATAAGGGGGATGAATTGGCAAAAAAAGCTTTAAGAATAAAGGCATCACAAGAGCCCAAGTTTCAAGTAAGGTCGTACAATAGATGCCCTATATGCGGTAGGCCCAGAGCATTTATCCGTAAATTTGGAATTTGTCGCATTTGCTTTCGCAATCTGGCTTCACAAGGAAAACTTCCAGGTGTGACAAAATCGAGCTGGTAATTTTATAAATAATTGAAACCTGTTGTATAGATCATTCATTCTTATTTGTTAACATATTATTTGAAAT
Organism: Desulfobacterales bacterium; assembly: GCA_020056865.1. Next base: position 15,202 of record JAGVGX010000105.1, on the reverse strand, counting down.
CATTTATTATTACATGTTTGTAGCATGACATTATTTATAATACGGAGAAACTATGGCAATAACTGACCCAATAGCTGATATGCTTACCCGAATTAGAAATGCATCAAAGGCCAGATTTAAAAGTGTTGATGTGCCGGGAGCTAAATTAAAAATAGAAATAGCCAAGATTTTAAAAAAAGAAGGCTACATAAAAGAGTATAAGTATATTGAAGATGATAAACAGGGAACATTACAAATTTTCCTTAAGTATGAAGATGGTAAAACAGGTGTTATTTTCGGACTTAAGCGTATTAGTAAACCTGGCCGAAGGATTTATGTTAAAAGCAGCGAGATCAAGCCGGTATTAAACGGTATGGGTATTTCTATTCTTTCAACATCAAACGGATTGATGACGGATAAGACGGCAATAAAAGGTAAGCTTGGTGGAGAGCTTATCTGTAATATTTGGTAGTTATGAGGAGTGAAAAATAATGTCGCGAGTGGGCAATAAACCGGTTCAGATCCCTGAAAATGTTAATATATCCTACAATGACAGAATGATTACTGTTAAGGGACCCAAAGGTGTTTTAACAAGAACGATACATCCTGAAGTTGATTTAGAAATTGATAGCCATGTTATTGTCGTCAAAACAATATCAGAAGGAAGGAAAAGCAAGTCTTTTCAGGGTCTTACCAGAAGTCTGGTTGCTAATATGGTAACGGGTGTAGGCATGGGATTTGAGCGTGTTTTAGAGATAAACGGAATAGGCTATCGTGCTACCCTTGATGGAAACTGTATTGTGTTGAACCTTGGATATTCACACCCTATTAACTTTGATCTCCCAGATGGTATTTCCGCAGTAATTGAAAAAAACAATATAGTGAAATTAATGGGGATTGATAAAGAATTAATAGGACATGTCGCAGCATCCATCCGAAGATTTCGGCCGCCTGAGCCCTATAAAGGAAAGGGTATTAAATATGCTGAAGAGCATATCAGAAAAAAAGCTGGGAAGACCGGCACAAAATAATTGAAGGATTAACAATGGGATCAATTGATATAAGGAAACAAGCACGTATAAAAAGAAAAAAACGTGTTAGAAAAAAAATACAAGGCACTTTGGAACGTCCACGGTTAAGTGTCTTTAGAAGCTCAAAGCAAATATATGCCCAGCTAATTGATGATACTCATGGAAATACAATTGTTTCAGTATCAAGTATGGAGAAAGTAGTAAAGGATCACCAGAAATTTGAAAACAACATTGAAAAAGCTGTTTTCTTGGGAAAACTTATTGGTGAGCGTGCCTTAAAAAAAGGTTTTTCAAAGATTGTTTTTGATAAAAATGGTTACCTGTATCATGGACGAGTAAAAGCTGTTTCTGAAGGTGCGCGTCAGGCTGGACTGGTTTTTTAATTATTACATGCAGGAGGATTATCCTTGATCAAACAAGATTCAGAAGAAAATCAGATCATTGACAAGGTCGTTCATATTAATAGGGTTGCAAAAGTAGTTAAAGGTGGACGAAGATTCAGCTTTAGCGCCATAGTTGTTGTTGGAGACGGTAACGGTTCAGTTGGTTCTGGACTTGGAAAGGCAGGAGAAGTCCCTGAGGCTATTCGAAAAGGCATGGAAAAAGCAAAAAAAAATATGGTTAAGGTTTCCATTGTTGATGGTACGATACCCTGTGATGTTATTGGAAAATTTGGTGCCGGAAAGGTTTTTTTAAAACCCGCATTGCAAGGGACGGGAGTTATCGCTGGTGGAGCTGTAAGAGCAGTGCTTGAAGTTGCCGGGGTTCAGAATATTCTCACCAAGTGTATGGGATCACACAATCCCCATAATGTTGTTAAAGCGACGATAGCTGGTCTTACCAAGCTGCAAACTCGTGAGCAGGTTGCTCGGAGGCGTGGCTTGCTTGTTGAAGACTTATAAATTCAAGGAATTTCATATGTCTCAGAAAATAAAAGTTACCCTAGTTAAAAGTATGATTGGAAGGCCTCAAAAGCATCGAATGGTGTTGCGTGGTCTTGGGCTAAACAAACTTAACAGAACAGTTGAGGTTGATGATACCCCTTCCATAAGGGGGATGATCAACAAAGTGTCCCACCTCTTAAAGGCAGAGGAGAAAATTAATGAAGCTTAATGAACTGTCCCCTGCAAAAGGATCACGGAAAAAGAGAAAACGAGTTGGCCGTGGTGTTGGTTCTGGACATGGAAAAACTGCCTGTAGAGGCACCAAGGGCCAAAACAGCCGTTCAGGTGGAGGTGTAAGGCCTGGATTTGAGGGCGGGCAAATGCCTATACACAGACGTTTACCCAAAAAGGGGTTTACGAATATTTTAAGAAAAAAAATATCCGTAATTAATATACGTGACCTGGTTCGATTGGAAGCAGGTTCCATTGTTGATGATGCTTTGCTGTTAAACAGTGGAATTGTGAAAAATAAAAAAGACGGCATAAAACTTTTATCCCAGGGTCAAATAACAATTCCTCTTACCATAAAGATTGACAGGGTAAGCAGCGCAGCAAAAGAAAAGATCGTTGCTGCCGGTGGGGTTGTTGAACTGAAAATAAAGGCACAGGTGTAATATGGCAGTCGGCGGGTTTGGGAATATATTCAATATTCCAGAGCTAAAGAAAAGGTGTTTATTCACTTTGGCTTTACTTATAGTGTACCGAATAGGTGTTCATGTCCCTACCCCTGGAATTGACAGTGCTGCTCTTGCGGATATATTTGCCAAAGCGCAGGGTACCATTCTTGGTATGTTTAACATGTTTTCCGGCGGGGCATTAGAGAGACTATCTGTTTTTGCCTTAGGTATCATGCCCTACATCAGCGCATCAATTATTTTGCAGCTTTTAACTGTAACCATACCCCATTTGGAGCAGTTAAAAAAAGAAGGGGAACAGGGCAGAAAAAAAATTACCCAGTATACCCGTTATGGAACGGTTATCCTAAGTATAATACAAGGATTCGGGATTGCATTTGGGCTGGAAAAAATGGGAACCGTTATTGTACCAGGATGGGGTTTCAGGTTGATGACGGTCATAACACTGACAGCAGGAACGGCATTTATTATGTGGCTTGGAGAACAGATTACCGAACGTGGAATTGGTAATGGCATTTCTCTGATCATATTTGCAGGAATTGTTGCCAGAGTTCCAAGTGCAATAGCAAATACGTTTCGGATGTTATCAACAGGTGAGTTAGGCATATTCCTTCTTATTATTATGGTTGTGTTTATGGTACTGGTAGTTGCCTTTGTTATATTTGTTGAACAGGGACAGCGTCGCATACCTGTTCAATATGCCAAAAGGGTTATTGGTCGGAAGATATATGGTGGACAGAGTTCACACCTGCCTTTGAAAATTAATTCATCTGGTGTCATTCCGCCGATTTTTGCATCATCGATTATGATGTTTCCTGCCACGATAGCAAGCTTTATAACTATCCCCTGGATGCAGGACATCGTATCTTCACTTACACCAGGGAAAATGGTTTATGAGTTCTTCTTTGTGGCACTAATTTTCTTTTTCTGTTATTTTTATACGGCAGTTACTTTTAATCCTGTTGAAGTTGCAGACAATATGAAAAAGCAGGGGGGGTATATTCCAGGAATTCGTCCGGGCAAGAAAACAGCGGACTATGTAGACAAAATACTAACACGGATTACACTTGGTGGTGCTGTTTATATTTCAGCAGTTTGTGTTCTTCCGTCGATTTTAATTGCTAAATTTAATATACCTTTTTACTTTGGTGGGACTGCACTTCTTATTGTAGTCGGTGTTGCAATCGATACGGTTTCTCAAATGGAGTCTCACATGATAGCTCGCCATTATGATGGTTTTCTTAAAAAGAGCGGGAGCAGAATTAAAGCAAGGTATTAGGTTTAATTATTTTATTAATAATTAAGTGAGACACATATGACAAAAGAAGAGGCAATTACAGTTGAGGGCAAGGTGATTGAAACACTGCCAAATGCCATGTTCAAAGTCGAGTTGGAGAACAATTTTGTGGTGCTTGCGCATATTTCCGGTAAAATGCGGATGCATTATATTAAAATACTGCCCGGAGATAAAGTGACTGTTGAACTTTCACCTTATGATTTATCACGAGGTAGAATTGTTTACAGATCAAAATAGTATAGAGATTTATTATAATCTGATTTAAGGGGTATAACAGATGAAGGTTAGGACTTCAGTAAAGAAGATGTGCAGCAAATGCAAAATAATACGTAGAAGTGGCCATGTAAGAGTTATTTGCGAAAACAAACGGCATAAACAGAGGCAGGGATAGAGGAGGAAAGGTTTTGGCAAGAATCGCAGGTGTAGATTTACCAAGACATAAACGAATCGAGATAGGACTTACCTATATTTACGGTATAGGACGGACGACGTCCAATCGGATTCTATCACAGCTGGATATTAATCCTGATGCAAAGACGGATGATTTGACAGAATTAGAGATAAACAATATCCGAAAGATCATTGACAGTGAGTATAAAGTGGAAGGTGAACTTCGGACGGGTGTATCCATGAACATCAAAAGGTTAATGGATTTGGGAGCATATAGGGGCCTTCGTCATAGAAAATCCCTTCCTGTAAGAGGTCAGAGAACAAGTACAAACGCTCGTACAAGAAAGGGCCCTAAGCGTTCAGCCGTTAAGAAAAAAGGCGGAATTACTAAGAAATAAATAAGCATAAAAAAAGGTATTTGATAGATGGCTAAAAGAACCCGAGGTAAAAAAAGGGAAAAGAGAAACATCTCAACCGGTGTTGTGCATATACAGTCTACCTTCAACAATACGATTGTTACAATTACTGATACAGTAGGAAATGTAATTTCATGGTCAAGCGCTGGAATGCAAGGATTTAAGGGATCAAGAAAAAGCACACCATTTGCAGCTCAGGTTGCGTCAGAGGATGCAGTTAGAAAGGCAATGGAGCACGGCATGAAAAATGTAGAGGTATTTGTCAAAGGTCCTGGCGCTGGAAGAGAATCAGCTCTCAGGTCATTACAATCAGCTGGGTTAAATGTTTTGATGATTAAAGACGTCACTCCTGTTCCTCACAATGGGTGCCGGCCGCCAAAAAGAAGAAGGGTTTAATAATTTTTATCGTCCTTTCATTATAATCAATTTGTGCAAAGATCATAAAGTAAAAAAATGTTCATATTTATTTCGTATTTATAATGAACTTTGCGTTACCATGTTAGTTTATAGTTTAACAGTTAATTATTAATTGGGATATTTTTTTAAAAGTTTATATTTCAATACTGATCAAGGACAATTCTAAGGGAGGAAATACTTGGCTCGATATACGGGACCTGTTTGTCGGCTGTGCCGACGGGAAAACATAAAATTATTTCTTAAAGGAGATCGATGCTATTCTGATAAATGCTCATTTGATAGAAGAGCTTATGCGCCTGGTCAACATGGACAGCATCGTGGTAGAAAAGCATCAGATTACGGCATCCAGCTAAGAGAAAAACAGAAGGTTAAACGGATATACTGTCTTTCTGAAAAACAATTTCACCTGTTTTTTGATAGAGGAGATCGTCAGAAAGGCATAACCGGGTCAAATTTTCTTATTATGCTTGAACGTAGATTAGATAATGTTGTATATCGATTGGGCTTTTCGAGCTCACGCTTTGAAGCACGTCATTTTGTGAGGCATAAGCACTTTCTTGTTAATGGTACTAAAGTTAATATCCCATCGTACTTGATAAAAATAGGTGATGTTGTTGAAGTTAATGAGAAAAGCCGTAATATCAAAGCAATAGGTGAATCATTAGACGCGGTTGTGCGAAGAGGCGTCCCTCAGTGGCTTGATTTGGAAAAAGATAACTATAAGGGAATTATAAAGAGTTTCCCTGTAAGAGAAGATCTAACAATGCCTATCAACGAACAGTTGATAGTTGAGCTTTATTCTAGATAGGTATGAATCTTTATAGAAGACAGCTTTGACAACTAAATCCGGAGAGATATTTTATGGCATCAAATGAACTAATGTACATGAACTGGCAGGAGATGATAAAGCTGGAAAATGTAGTTGTCACAAGTACTCCTAATTATGCTAAGTTCGTTTGTGAGCCTCTTGAAAGAGGTTTTGGGATTACTATCGGGAATTCATTAAGGAGAATTATATTATCCTCTTTATATGGTGCTGCTATTGTCTCTGTTAAATTTGATTCTGTTATGCATGAATTTAGCTCCATTCCAGGTGTAATTGAAGATGTTTCAGAAATCATATTGAATTTGAAACAAGTGCGGTTTAGCATGTCTGGTGTAGAGCCTAGAATGGTTTACATTGATGCATCCAGCCAGGGGGAAGTGAAAGCAGGAGATATCGTCAGCCATGATGGTGCCTGTAAGGTGCTTAATCCTGGCCTTCATATAGCTACGATTTCCAGTGATACAAATTTAAAGATTGAAATGAAAGTTAAAGTTGGGAAAGGGTATTCCTTGTCGGAATCAAACAAGGACGAGGATGCTTCTATTGGGACTCTACCCATTGATTCTGTTTTTTCACCAATAAAGCGGGTAACTTATTCGGTTAGCGATGCACGCGTTGGGCAGAAAACAGACTATGATCGGCTGACACTCGAAGTGTGGACAGACGGAAGCGTTCTTCCAGAAAATGCTGTTGCATACGCTGCAAAAATATTAAAGGAACAGATGTCTGTTTTTATTAACTTTGATGAGTATAGTGAACCTGAGATAATCAAAGAGGTTGATGAGCAGCCAACCCCTCAATTTAATGAAAACCTATATCGATCTGTTGCAGAACTTGAGCTTTCTGTTCGAAGTGCTAACTGCCTTAAAAATGCTAATATCAACCAGCTTTATCAGCTTGTAAGTAAGACCGAAGCTGAAATGCTGAAAACAAAAAATTTTGGGAGAAAGTCTTTAAATGAGATAAAGGAAGTTCTAAATGAAATGGGGCTTTTTCTTGGAATGGAACTTGAGGGTTTTGTGCCTCCTGATGAAGATGCTAAAGAAGAGGAGTAGATAATTTAATGAGACATCGAAAAGCGGGTTGTAAATTTAACAGAACAAGCAGTCACAGAGATGCCATGTTCCGAAATATGGTTACTTCTCTTTTTAAACATGACCGTATTCAGACCACTGATGCGAAGGCAAAAGAACTTAGACGCTGGGCAGATCAGTTGATAACCCTTGCAAAACGTGGCGATCTACATGCCAGACGTCAGGCACTTTCAATTGTTAGAGAAAAGGCTGTTGTGTATAAGCTTTTTGCTGAAACTGTTGGGCGCTATGAAAATATTTCTGGTGGGTATACCAGAATTGTTAAGATGGGAAGACGACCTGGAGATGCTGCTCTTATTTCTCTTGTTGAGCTGACAGGTGCGGAAAAGCTGTCTGATAAAAAAAAGAAAATAAAACTTGATATGAAATACAAAAAAGACGATAAAGAAAAAGAAGATAATCAAGAAAAAAACGTTGATGAATAAGTGAGTTTATATATGTATTGAATGAAAAAGACCCTGCCTTAATTAAGGTATGGGTTTTTTTTTGAATTCTTTTTAGATATATCTTGCCTTCATGATTTAAATAGCCTTGACTTTTTAGAAAAATTTTATCATATATTATTGAGTTAACTATGATTTTGACAACATCCTGATTCATTTTGACATCCTCGTTTTTTCGCGATTTAATTTTCCTTCTGCGCGTTTTATGTGAAATGTTTATTTTTTTTTCGAATTACGAAGATGGTTTTTAACTAATAAATCACTGAAGTAGCTATGTTAATTATATTGGAGAGATGTGGTGAACAGTAAAACTTCCAGTGATATGATGCCATGGGTTTTTCTTGCGATTTTTATTCTTTCCTTTTATTTGATCGGGCGGCTTTTTTTGCCATTTGTCTCCATTATCGTTCTTGGTGCTGTTATAACAGGTATTTGTAATCCTGTTTACAGTTATATGAAAACAAAAACCGGTCCGACAATAGCATCCTGTATCACTTGTATTCTTATTTTTCTTGTTTTGTTTGTTCCCATTGCTTTATTTGTAAGTGTTCTGTCTAAAGAGGCATACGCTCTTTACCTTGCTGCTAAAAATGCAGTATTAAACGACAGGCTGGCATATTTGCTTGAAGGCAGTGGTGTCATTGATAACGTAAATTTTCTTTTGTCAAAATTGAATATTGAGCTGAATAGTGAAGCATTGAACAAGGCCTTTTCTCAAGCGGGAAAAGCGGTTGGTTTTTTTCTTTATCAGCAGGCAACAGCGGTGGCATCAAATATGCTGTCTTTTTTAATCAGTTTTTTTCTTGTATTGCTCGTTGTCTTTTTTCTTTTTATTGATGGTCACAGGCTGGTTAAATTTATTGTAGATCTTTCACCTTTGTCGAGAGCCCAAGACGAAGAACTGATACAAAAGTTTAAGGATATGTCAGGGGCGATTCTTATTGTTAATGGCCTCAGCGGGTTGATTCAAGGCGTTTTGGGAGGCATTGTTTTTGCGCTGTTTGGTTTGGAAACCCCTTTTCTTTGGGGGTTGATCATGGGGCTGCTGGCTTTTCTCCCCATATTGGGTATAGGTCTTGTATTAATTCCAATAGCGATTTATTTTTTCTTAAGCAAAAGCTTTTGGACAGGGGTTTTCTTTTTAATTTTTCACATATTGCTTTCCAGTATTGAGTACATTTTTAAACCGAAACTGGTAGGCTCGCGCGTGAAGATGCATACGCTGCTTGTCTTTTTTTCTATTATTGGCGGCCTGAAACTTTTTGGTATTCTGGGTATTATATATGGCCCTCTCGTGGTTACTGCGTTTCTGACATTAACGGATATTTACCATTCAAGTTATCGAAAAATGATCGGGCCAAAAGGCTTAGATTATATTGATTTATAATTATTAAATACGGTGTAAGGTATATCAATGGACACGTTGAATGAAATCGGCATTGAAACAGAAATGAAAAAATCATATCTCGAGTATGCCATGAGTGTGATTGTTGGAAGAGCATTGCCTGATGTACGTGATGGTTTGAAACCGGTTCATCGTCGGGCATTGTTTGCAATGAACGAACTGAAGAATGACTGGAACAAGCCCTATAAAAAATCTGCACGTATTGTGGGTGATGTTATTGGTAAATATCATCCCCATGGTGACAGCGCTGTTTATGATACGATTGTGCGTATGGCTCAAAGCTTTTCTTTGCGATACCCTCTTGTAGATGGTCAGGGCAACTTTGGATCTGTTGACGGAGATCCGCCTGCGGCCATGCGTTATACTGAAATTAGAATGACGCGTATGGCGCACCAGATGCTTGAAGATCTTGATAAGGAGACGGTTGATTTCGTTCCAAATTATGATGAATCGCTTTCTGAGCCGTGTGTTTTTCCGGCTAAGTTTCCTAACCTTTTAATAAATGGTTCTTCCGGTATAGCAGTCGGGATGGCTACAAACATTCCGCCACATAATCTTTTTGAGGTGATTGAAGCTATTAAAGCGCTTATTGATAATCCAGACCTTTCATGGCCGGAGCTATTTGAGCTTATTCCAGGTCCTGATTTTCCTACAGCAGGTATAATTTTTGGCACCCAGGGTATTTATTCTGCCTATAAAACCGGGAAAGGAGTTATAAAGATACGTGCAAAGGCTGTTGTAGAAAAAGATAAAAGAACACAAAGTGAGACCATTGTTGTTACTGAGATTCCCTATCAGGTCAACAAAGCCAGACTGATTGAAAAAATCGCATTTTTATTAAGAAATAAACAGATTGAAGGCATTAAATATGTAAGAGATGAATCTGACAGGGAGGGTATGCGTATTGCCATTGCCTTAAAAAAAGATCAGGTTGCAGAGATTGTGCTCAACCAGTTGTATAAGCATACCCAAATGGAAAACAGTTTTGGCATTATTTTTCTTGGTATTTTAAATAATCAGCCCCGTCTTTTTAACATAAAAGAGCTCCTTGAGCAGTTCATTCTTCACCGTAAAGACATCATTATTAAGCGGACCATATATGATTTAAACCGGGCACAAGAACGGGCGCATATACTTGAAGGTTTAAAAATAGCCCTTGATCATCTTGATGATGTTGTTGCTCTTATACGCAGATCAGCATCTCCAGGCGAAGCTAAAGATCGTCTCGTTGAGCAGTTTAATTTAACACCGATTCAGGCCCAGGCTATACTTGATATGCGGCTCCAAAGACTAACCGGTCTTGAACAGGAAAAGATCATAGAAGAATATCATCAAGTGTTAAACGATATAGAAAAGTACAAGGAAATTTTGTCAAGCCAGCAACTTGTTGAACAGATTATAAAAGATGAGCTTTCAGAAATCCAGGAGGAATTCGGCGATAAACGTTGCACTGAAATCGTTGAATTGACAAAAGAGATTACACTTGAAGACATGATTGTTGAAGAGGATATGGTTGTTACCATATCCAAGGACGGCTATATAAAGCGTAATCCGATTACATTGTATGGCAAGCAGCACAGGGGCGGGAAAGGCAAAACAGCGATGGGCACGAAAGTAGAAGATCTTGTTGAACATATTTTTGTAGCCTCCACACATCATACATTTCTCTTTTTTACCAACATGGGGAAACTCTACTGGTGCAAAGTATATGAAATTCCTCAGGCAAATCGTGCAAGTCGTGGCAAGGCAATTGTTAATCTTTTAAATTTTGAAAAAGACGAAAAACTTACGACAGTCCTCAATGTATCGTCCTTTGTTACCGGCTATTATATTATTATGGCGACAAAAAATGGGCTGGTTAAAAAGACCGATCTTATGGCATATAGCAGGCCGAGATTAAGAGGTATTATCGCTTTGGACTTAATTCCCGGAGATGAATTAATTTCTGCAAGAATTACAGACGGGAACATGAATGTCTTTTTAGGATCTGCCATGGGCAAGTCTATTCGTTTCCATGAGTCTGATGTTCGTCCAACAGGCAGAGTCTCAAGAGGAGTGATTGGTTTGCGTTTTCAGCCTGAGGATAGAATTGTTGGTATGGAGGTATTAAGCCACGGCCAGACGCTTTTTGCTGCAACTGAGAATGGGTACGGAAAAAGAACCTCAATTGATGAGTATCCCCTCCAGAAGAGAGGCGGAAAGGGCGTTATTACAATCAAGACAAGCAAAAGAAACGGTCTGGTTGTTGCAATCCTTCTTGTTGAAGAAGATGATGACCTGATGCTGATCACTGACAGAGGAAAACTGATACGCATGTCTATCAAAGGAATTTCTATTATCAGTCGAAATACTCAAGGAGTAAAGCTTGTGGATATGCCCAATGAGGAAAAGGTTGTCGGATCCGTAAGGCTTGCCAAAAAAGAGGATAACGTTTCCGTATAGGAAAAGTGACTAAGAAGGTGTTTTCTTATTTATGAAGAATAATATTGATTTAACTGGTTTGAATATGGGCGTTGTTGGTGCCGGGAGCTGGGGGACAGCACTTGCAAATCTTCTTGGGAATAAAGGGTTCAGCGTCGATTTGTGGGTTTTTGAGAAACAGGTAAGAGATGATATCGAAAAATACGGCGAGAACAAGATATTCCTTCCAGGGGTTATGCTTTCATCGAATATTTTCCCAACAGGAGATATCAAACACGTAGTTTCCGGAAAGGATATCATACTCATTGTTGTCCCGTCACATGTTATGCGTGAGGTTGCAAAGAACCTATCAGCCTATGTGTCAAAAGATATGATCATCATATCAGCGTCTAAAGGCATAGAGAATAATACCTATTTAACAATGACAGGCGTGCTTCGTGAAACACTGCCCATGATTTCAGAGAATAACTTTGCGGTATTATCGGGTCCTAGTTTTGCAAAAGAAGTTGCAGACAATGTCCCTACACTTGTGGGTGTGGCGTCTAAAAATAAAAAAGTGGCGGATTTTTTGCAACATGTTTTCGCTACACCGGCTTTCAGGGTGTATACCATCGATGATATAATTGGCGTTGAACTTGGCGGTGCAGTGAAAAATGTAATTGCTATAGCGGCGGGAATATCTGTTGGCCTTAAGCTTGGATTGAATACCAGAGCAGCCTTAATAACAAGAGGCCTAACGGAAATACGTCGTTTGGGCTTAAAACTTGGTGCTAATCCCAGAACGTTTACCGGGCTTTCGTGTCTTGGGGATCTTTTGTTGACATGCACTGGAGAGTTAAGCCGTAACCATACTGTTGGCAAGCAGCTGGGTGAGGGTAAAAAACTGGAAGATATTCTTCATGAAATGCAGATGGTTGCTGAAGGGATAAAAACAGCGAAATCTGTTTATAATCTATCTTCCAAGCTTAACGTTGAAATGCCAATTTCACACGAAGTCTACCATATTCTTTACGAAGATATCTCTCCTCAAATTGCCCTTGCCAGGCTTATGTCGCGTGAGCTCAAACAGGAACTTGACGAACTTTAATTGCAATGCCGAGTACCGGAAGTAAAACTTGTAAGGGAGATGGACATAGAAAAAGACTGCGGGAAAAGTTTTTTGCCTCGGGTCTGTCAGGTTTTCATGATTATGAAGTGATTGAATTGTTATTATCGCTTTCGACGCCGAGAAAAGACTGCAAAGACACGGCCAAATTAGCTTTAAAAAAATTTAAAACGCTTCAGGGTGTCATCGAAGCGTCGTCTGAAGAACTTTGCGAGATTAAGGGGATAGGAACTGTAAATCTTTTTGGAATTAAACTGATAAAATCAGTTGCTGAAAGGTATCTTGAAAAAAAACTTGTTGAAAAATATACAATTAATAATTCCAAAACATTGTTTGATTACCTTTATCACACGTTGGGCGATAAGAAGAAAGAATATTTCCAAGTTATTTTTTTGGATGTAAAAAACAGGGTGATTGAAACCCAAACGCTGTTTTCAGGAACACTGACATCAAGTGCTGTTTATCCAAGAGAAGTGGTTCTATCAGCCTTAAGATTTCATGCTGCCGGGCTTATTTTTGCTCATAATCATCCGTCAGGTGACACAAAACCTTCTGCGGAAGATATTTCATTAACGCGGCAGCTGCTTTTTGCATGCAGATTAATGGGGATAACCGTACATGAGCATCTCATCATTGGTGAATCAGCGTATTACAGTTTTGCAGACAATGGTCATATTGATAAAATGAAATCAGAATTTGACAATCTGAGATTTTAAGGCGATTTTGGCATAAGGATTGCGTTAAGGATTGCATTAAGGTTTGCTATCAATGGATGAGAAAATCAGGGAAGAACATCCGTTATGTTTCGGCATGTTAGATATTGTTTTTCCTAAAGATAAAGATGGTTATAGAAATACACCGGAGACCTGTTTTGACTGTGAAAATAAAACAAGATGTTTAAGAGAAGCGATGCAGGGCGCAGATGGTCTCAAAGCCAGAGAGGAATTTATCGATAGAGCTTACGCGTCAAAGATGATGGGTTTCTTTGAAAGATGGGCTAGAAAAAAGACGATGAATCGTTTTAAAAAATAGAAAGGAAACGGCCGGATGAAATCTCTTAAAGACATAGATATTAAAGGGAAAAGGGTTCTTGTTAGAGTAGATTTTAATGTCCCTTATGATGAGCACCAGAACATAACCGACGACACAAGAATCAGGGCAGTATTGCCAACCCTGCATTATCTTATGGATAATGATGCAGTTATTATTATTTGTTCTCATATGGCAAGACCCAACGGAAAGGTAGTCCCGGAATATAGCCTTGCACCTGTTTCAAAGCGTCTGGGCAGACTGCTTGGCCAAAATGTGATGATGGCTGACGATTGCATAGGGCCTAACATTGAAAAACGTGTTGCAGGGATGAAAAAAGGCGAGCTGCTTTTGTTGGAAAATTTGCGTTTTTATCCAGGAGAAGAAGCAAATGATGATGGATTTGCCAAAGATCTATCTAAGCTTTGTGATGTTTATGTGAATGATGCCTTTGCTGTTTCTCATCGATGTAATGCTTCGGTTGTAGCTATTACAAAATTTGTTGTGTTAAAAGCAGCAGGTTTTTTATTACAGCGTGAGATAACCTATTTTGAAAAAGCTATGGCGGATCCTAATCGCCCGCTGGTATCAATTGTTGGCGGATCAAAGGTTTCCAGCAAACTTATGGCTATAGAAAACCTGTTAAAACATGTTGACAAGCTGATCATAGGTGGTGCTATGGCCAATACGTTTTTAAAAAGCATGGGATTTGATATGGGAAAGTCAAAAATAGAAAATGATCTTATCCCTGCCGCCAAATCGATAGTTGCAAAGTCGCATGACAAAGGGATTAAACTGTATCTGCCTGTTGATGTATTGGTTGCAAACAGGTTGGATCCTAAGGCTGAGGTAAAGATTGTTCCTGTTCAGGAAATTCCACCGGATTGGATGGCCCTTGATATCGGGCCTTCAACATCACTGCTTTATTCAGAGGTTTTGTATGATGCTAAAACGATTATATGGAACGGGCCTATGGGCGTCTTTGAAATGGATGCCTTTTCCAGAGGGACAAGAGCAATGGTGGAGAGCGTGACAAATTCTTATGCGCTTACGATTGTCGGGGGAGGCGATACCGATGTTGCGGTACACAAGTTTGGTGAATCAAGCAGGATAACTTACATTTCTACGGGCGGAGGAGCATTTTTATCTCTTATGGAAGGCAAAACGTTGCCTGCTGTCGCTGCCTTAAATGATGTAGGGTAAATATGTATCGGCTGATTTTGTTGATATGACAAAAAAATGGTATAACAGAAGACAAATTATTATTATTGTTTTTATTTGTTTTTGCGTTTTGGGCGCCTTTTTTGCTGGTGAATATGTATGGGAAAAAATTGTAGCCTTATATCATATTTTTTTAGACAGGGAATTAACCAAGGCGTTTGTTTTGTCCTTTGGGGCTGGTGCCCCCTTGATGTTTATTCTGATCCAGATTTTCCAGGTCGTTCTTGCTCCTGTTCCAGGTGAAGCTACAGGTTTTATCGGGGGATACCTGTTTGGCGTAAGCCATGGGTTTTTATATTCAAGTGTTGGCCTTGCGGCAGGCTCATGTATAAATTTTTCGTTGGGGCGTTTTTTTGGAAAGCATTATGTAAGGAGGTTGATCCCAGCCCAAAAACTAAACAGGCTTGATGCATTGGTCAGACGTCAGGGTATTATTGTTCTGTTTTTATTATTTGCTTTCCCTGGATTTCCCAAAGATTATCTTTGTCTGGTGCTTGGGGTCAGTACCATTCCTTTTAAAGCATTTATTATCCTTGCTTCAATAGGACG
>JAGVGX010000146.1 GCA_020056865.1 Desulfobacterales bacterium | reverse complement strand
TGTGCAGGGCAGTACTTCCAGCACTCTCCGCACAGTTTGCACAATCCATTGTCAACAACCGGTTTCTGGATCAAGTGTTTGCGCATTATGTTATGCAGACATTTCGGACCAAATACAACGTCTCCGATTTCAGGAAATACAAAATCGTTGACGATATTAAAGTCTCCTTTAATATAAATATTATCACCTGCAAGCCCGAGTTGCTTAGCAGCTCTATTGGTCAAAAGTTTATCCTGATCAAGCCCAAGCAAACTGCATATCGCCATGTCTGCTGAAATAGCATTTCTGCTGCCAACAATGACGTTGAGAAAACGAGGGATCCCTCTTTTCCCAGGTCCCTGGCCTTCCATTGCAAGTATCCCATCCACAATCGTAATAGAAGGCGCCACAGCATTGTAAATCTGTACTAAAAGTCTGGCAAACATCTGTCTGTCAACTCCAGCTTTAAAATGCCAGTCAGCTTTTTTAAAACCGACAATACATCCGAATATATTTTTTACTCCCAGGGTTAAAAGCATCTGAGAATGGGTTTTAAGCTTTGCCAGATTAATTACAACATCTGCTTCAAGAGCTTCTTTGGCAATATCAATTTCACCAAAGGGTTCACCAATATCTTTTTTTTTTGTATCGGCAAACGCTTTAAACTCAATATCCATATCCTTAAATACATCATAATACCCCCCTTGAATCATAATTTTTCTAAATGATCCAACTGCAGGACTGTCTGAAATTACGACATGTGATCCCTTGCCGATCACATACTCAGCGACTGCTTTGACAACAAAAGGATGCGTTGTAATTCCGTTTTCAGGTGCTGCCGGTAAAAGAAGGTTCGGTTTGATCAATACACGGGTATTTTTATCAAACAGATGATCATCCAAACACGAAAGTACTTCGAAAATAACCGGCTTTAAAATTTCGTAATCATACGAAGCTTTTTTAAATACTACTACAGACATTAAACCTCTTTTTTAAAATATTTAATATTTAGGTAACTACTCAGGAGTCAGAAGCCAGAATAGAAGCACAGTACTGGTTTTTTTTCAAGAGAAGCTTTTGCAATATTATACATGGCTTTATCCGATTTTCTCTTTTTCTTAAAGCTGGCTCCTGAGTAGTTACTTTTATTGTTGATATGTTCCAAGATGTTGTGATATAAAACCTATAAAATATGATAAAATTATAGGATATACAATATGGAACACAACGACAATATTCTTCAAGAATCAAACGCAGAAGTTCAGGGAAACAACCTGCCGCAAAACAATACTGTAGGAAAAAAATATCTAATAAGCAAGTTAAACCAAATCAATTTCAATAATGGCACAGTACAGGTAAATTTAAAACACACAAAATACAACAATGTTATTTCCTGTTTTGCCAATCCCCAGCCTTGTTTTGACAACCAGCTGGAATGCCTGTGGAATGAGAACAACAGTTTTGGCAGCAGACTCAAATCATATAAATTCGATAACCTTATCGTCACCAATGGTCATAAAACGTTTCTGGTAACTTCGGATTTAACCAGCATCAATGAAACAGGCATTAGTCTTTTGCTTCCGGAAACCTGTAGTGAAATCGATTATAGAAAAACAAGAAGGTATTTATGCGATAACATCAGCGCCCAGTTGGTACAAAACGGCGCTCTTTTTTACGGTTATCTTAATAATTTCAGTGCAAATTCATTCCACGTTATCATAAAAACAACACCACCCCAGACTCCTCAATGGATCAATGAAGGATCAAGCATCAATGCAATTTTTTATGATAACAATGAAACGCTTTATTCCGGTACATGTGAAATAATCAATAAAATGCCCGGAAGGAAAGGGACCATAGGCCTTGCTCTAAAAACCACCGACCGTCAATTACCCCGTTATAGCAAAAGACAGATCCGAAGTAAACGGCAAGCGCTATTACCATCGTTAAATATTATGTTCACGCATCCATTTACAAAAAAGATGGTAACACTAAAATCTATTGACTTTTCCGAATCGGGGTTTGGCGTTGAGGAAAACGAATCCGAGTCTGTGCTCTTGCCAGGCATGATCATTTCCAAACTAAATTTGACGCTTGCGAACATGATCCATATCACATGCAGGGCGCAGGTTGTTTACAAAATAAACAGCAGCCAACATTCAAACGCACCAACGTCAAGGAGCGGAATTGCTATTCTTGATATGAACCCCAACGACCATTTGAAGTATTTTTCTCTGCTTAATCAGGTCAAAAATGAACACTTTTATATCTCATCTAACATTGAAACAGACACATTATGGGACTGCTTGTTTGAAACCGGCCTTATTGACCCTGATATGTATGATTTTATCTATACACATAGAGAGAATATAAGGAAAACCTTTCATAAATTACAAGCCTTGAATTCAGACATCAACCGACACTTTATTTACCGTGAAAATGGAGCAGTAGCAGGGCAGATGTCAATGCTTCGCTTCTACAACGACTCCTGGCTGCTGCATCACAACGCCATCCACAAATTATCCGAAGCACATGCAGCACCTGTTCTTCTGGATCAGATTGCAAACTTTATTTACAATTCAAACAGGCTGTATAGCCTCCATATTGGATATGTTTTCTCTTATCTTTCAGAGGATAACACCTTTTTAAACCGGATTTTCAATAATTATGCAAAAAATATTAAACACCCCAAGCTATGCTCCATAGATCAGTTTGCCTGTTTTAGATACAAAAAAACGGAAGACACGCAAACACCTTTGCCTTTTGGATGGGAATTATCCGAAACCACATACGATGACCTTGCCGAGTTTGTCTCTTTTTATGAAGACACCTCCGGAGGGCTTATGCTTACAGCCTTAGAACTTGCACCTGAAATAATTAATGACAATAAAATGTTTCATGAATATAAAAAGGCAGGATTAAAAAGAGAACGGCTTATGTATTCATTAAAAAAAGGTGGTGACCTCAAGACAATTATTATAGCAAATATTTCAGAAATAGGATTGGATATCTCCGATCTTACCAACTGCATAAAAATTGTGGTACTTGAACCGGAATCTATTTCCAATGATATTTTTTATTCAACAGTAGCGAGCATATCCAAAAAATATGAGCAAAAAGAAACAACGATTCTTGTCAACCCTGTCGTTTTTGCTGATAACAGTTCCATCCCCTGTGAAAAACGATATAATCTCTGGATCTTAAATGCCGATTATTCCGAAAGCTTTGTCGAATATATTCAAGGCATATCGTAACGACTCAGGCTGATATGCTTTGTACCTATGTGCCTTTGCTACTTTGTGCCTCAGTAGTTACATTTTTTATAATATTGACTGCATGTGGTGAAAGATAAAGACAAAGCCTTCCTTGATCATTTAATTTTTGTTTAATATAACCTTGTGCCATCAGGGTTGACACTTCTTCATTAACTTTGTCAACTTCAAGCCCTGAATCTTTTAAAAGACTCGAAAGGCTTTTGCCGGTTTGCGTTGAACCACCCATTGTATTCAAGATTTTATATGATTCTTCAGAAATACCGGCATCAGCAAGCACAGATTTAAAATCCGGTTTACTATCGTTTTTATCAAGGGCATTTAACTTGTCATCCTCAAGATAAACTACTTTGAGTTGAAAGCCGGTAAGCATTTCAAAAATTTTTATAAAAACCAATGAAAAAACCAGACAAAATCCGATAAAAACAAGTATATTAAGAGAGCTGGAACGGGAATTTTCAAGAAGATTGCTTGAAAAAATATGTAACAATAATGGTACCATCAATGACGCAAGCACTCCTAACAACGCATACCCAACCATTTCTTTGAGCACCAAACGCTTGAGCTTCCTGGAAAATAAAACGCTTATAATGCCACATGCTGTCCCAGATAACACCATGATACAGACAATAAGAATAATATAACCGTCTAACAAGGGAAATAAGTCCATAATTTTATATAAGAATACAGGAGTCAGAATACAGAATACAGAAGAAAAACAATACCATGGTTATTCTGGCTCCTGACTCCTGTCTCCTGTGAGTAGTTACAATAAATTTATCCATAGTTCAATCTGGCCAAAAGGCGCTTCAGGATAGATTTTTTCCAAATTAATCAACTTTAAATTAATATTTTCTCCGGTATGTTCTGCAATAAACCTGCTCACTTCATTTTTTAAAATAATCGCCACATCTTGATCTTTCTTATGGAAATAACGTATATCGTTTTTATTGTATTTAACCGTTTGAATATCCGGAAGATGATAACCTTTTCCCTTTAAAAATTCAGAAAGATTCAGTATGATTTTTTTCCCATTCTCAGCATTATAATGAATAGTTACTGTATAGTCTGACGCATTATATAACGCTTTAAGCTGCTTGCTGTCACCAGGTGCCCGCAGTTTATCGTCTGTTTTTTCTTGCTGTTTTTGGATCGTTACTTCCTGTTGATGATCGTCTTTTTTAACATCCTGCTTCTTTACAAGCGAGTCTGTCAACGCTGTCAAACGATCAACTTTTAGGTCTATCTCATGCATTTTGTTTTTAATTTCATCCGATTCTTCTAAACATACGGTTGCCGTTTCAGGCCCATGCAAGCGTTTAACAGGGATACTTATATAAGCAACTGCCATACCAATAAAAAAAGCCAGAACAAGAGCAACCCAGAAAAACCTTTTGCTGTAATTCATATCAACAGACTTCGTCAGTGCATGAATCAAAAGATTAAGTTCATTTTTTGAAATATCCGTATGAGATATATCGTTATCCATAAAATAAACTTTCCATTATAAAAAATGTTATGAATATATGTATCGTACCCGATGGTTATTAATTATTTAAATTTCAATGCAATATATATACCACAAAATGTTTTATACAATCATTCAAACGGCATATTATGACTATTTACGCATGCACTGCAATAAAAAACCGGTTTTCTAAAAAAAGAAAACCGGTTTTTTTAACGCTAAAAGATATGGTTACGTATCTTTATTTCATTGCTTTTATCTTTTCTGTAAGTTCCGGGATAAATTCCAGAATATCAGCAACAATACCCACCTCCGCTGCCTGGAAAATAGGGGCCTTGGGGTTTTTATTAATAGCAACTATAAAAGGCGATCCCTTGATTCCTCCAAGGTGCTGGAATGATCCGCTTATTCCGCAAGCCATGTAAACCTTTGGCTTTACTGTCTGACCGGATGTGCCTACCTGACGTGACTTTTCAAGCCATTTTGAGTCAACAATCGGTCTTGAACATGAAACAACAGCGCCCATAGCTTCTGCAAGTTCCTGAACAATTTCGAGATTATCCTGATCTTCTATTCCACGTCCAACAGACACAAGAACATCTGCTTTTGTTATATCAACATCTCCTACCTCTGCCGCTACCGTCTCAAGGTAACGTCGAAGCGGTTTGCCAACAACAGCTTCCGATGTTTTATCTATAATTTTCCCTGACGCAGATTTGCTTTCATCAGCGGGGAAAACACCGGCGCGGGTACTAATTACAGCGCCTGCAGAAATATCACAGGAAACATGTGTGCTGACCTGTCCACTGTATTCCTGGCGAACCATATTGAGTACATTCCCTTCAGTGCCTTCAATATCAACAACATCTGCAACAAAAGGTGAATCGAGTTTTATTGAAAGGCCAGGACCTAAATCCATACCAAATGTGTTATGTGGAAGAATAACAACTGCATCCTTGGGCAGAAGACCAGCAAGCATGCCTCTGATGATTTCTGCATTAGGATAAGCAAGCTCTGGTTTGTCTATTTTCCATACTTCATTATATGTTAATGCAGCATCCTTACAAACTGCGTCAAGTTCCGAACCTGATCCGGCAACAACTGCCGTCACCCGGGCATCGGGGTATATTTTTTTGGCTGCCACAACAAGCTCAAGGGCTGTATCATCGGCATTACCGCCTTGGTGGACTATATATGCAAAAACCTGGGACATTATTTTATACCTCCTTTGGCTTTTAATAATTCTATCAGTTTATCAATAATCTCTTCCGTACTTCCTTCAAGAATTTCCGCACCTTCTCCAAGCGCCGGCACAAAATAATCTCTTCGTTTAACTTTAGCGCCGCGTTCACCCACCAGATCAGGCGAAATGCCAATATCAGAAGCGCTGTGAACAGGAATTTCAACTGAAGCGACTTTTCTGATTCCTCTTATGCCAACATAACGAGGCTCGTTTATACCCGTCTGAACAGAAAGAACACAGGGCATATTAATCTCACTTAACTCCATATTGCCGCCCTCAATTTCACGGCCGATTTTCAGCTTTGTGTCGCCGATAACTTCAACCTTGTTAACAAGAGAAGCATATGGCAAATCAAGCATGGCAGCAAGCATCCCACCCACCTGGCCGGCACCGCCATCAGCCTGCGCGCCAGTCATTATCAAATCATATTTGGCTTTTTTAATTTCAGCTTTTAAAATTGTTGCAATACCTT
>JAGVGX010000142.1 GCA_020056865.1 Desulfobacterales bacterium | reverse complement strand
GGAACACTCTGGCATCGAAGAAGTCTCCATGTATTTTGTTCTCTTGTAATCTGGGCCATTTTAATTGATTCTCGATCAATATGCAGGCCGGTTAGTATTCTTTTTATTTTAGAAAAAATCATTTGCTGTTAGTATAAAAAAAGAGACATGCAGAAAGACGCTGAGCAATCCTTTGATATAAAAAAAGGAACAAAACCAACGTTTTCAGGCTGTTGATGTTATATTGCATATATTATAAAGTTATGGGCAGACAAAATTAAGCAATACCTATGCCACAGCGTGTTCAGAAAATGTGACACGGTTGGCTTCTTTTAAAGTTGTCTCGCCGTTTAGCACTGTATTTATCGCGGCTTTTCTTAAAAATGTGGTGCCCGACTGAGCAGCCATCTTTTTCAGCGCTACAACAGATTCTCTTTTCATAAACAGCTCCCGCATATCATCGTTTAACTCAACAATTTCAACAATAGCTTTTCGACCTTTGAATCCAGTGCCTTTGCATGCAGCGCATCCTTTTGCTTCATAAAGTTTTTTACCGGAGATTATGTCGAGGCCAATGCCAGATGACAGTAATTCCTCTCTTGTAGGAACCGTTTCGACCTTGCAGCTGCAAAGGGTTCTTATCAGTCTTTGGGCTACAATACAGTTTAAAGCCGCCATTAGATTGTACGGTTGGATACCCATATGGGTGAAGCGGTTTATGACTTCAAAAGAGCTGTTTGCGTGAACTGTTGTAAATACCAGGTGGCCAGTCAGAGCCGACTGAAGTGCTATTTGAGCGGTTTCAGGGTCGCGTATTTCACCAACAAGAATTTTATCTGGATCATGCCTTAAGATAGAGCGGAGACCGTTTGCAAAACTCAATCCCTTTTTAACATTTACAGGCATTTGTGTAATCCCCTTGAGCTGGTATTCTACAGGGTCTTCTATAGTAATAATTTTTACGTCTCTGCTGTTAACTTCTGAAAGCGCTCTGTAAAGCGTTGTTGTTTTGCCGCTGCCTGTGGGCCCTGTCATAAGAAACATTCCGTAAGGCGCTTTAATCAGCCGCATGACTTTGTCATATTCTGTTTGTGGCAGACCCATGCCTGAAAGGCTGAACTCTCCTGCATATGCGGCGATGTTTTCGCGGTCAAGAATACGAATCACCGCATCTTCTCCAAAAATAGTAGGCAGAATAGAGACTCTGAAATCGATATATCTGTCCAGCACTTTCAGCTTGAATCTTCCGTCTTGAGGAACGCGTTTTTCAGAAATATCCAGCTCAGACATCACCTTTATCCTGGAGATGATTTTGCTTTGATGCTGGATATCAAGCGGGTCAGTAGCCTGATGAAGCATTCCGTCTATCCGGTATCGTAAAATAACCCCGAGATCAGAGGTTTCGATATGGATGTCGCTTGCCTGTTTGTTAATCGCATCAAGGATCGTGGAGTCTACCAGCCTTACAATTTGGCTTTCTTCAGAGGAAACCTTTTCAAAGCTAAGAAAATGTTCTCCTGCTTCGGATTCTTTTACAATAGGTAGCCTCATGTCATCGGATACAGCGTCTAATGCGCTTCGGGAGGCTTCATATTTTTTTAGAATATTTCGAATACTGCTGGCACTTGCAACAGCAACAGAAATTTCAAGGTCCGTCAACATTTCCATCTTGTCAATGACTGAAAATGATTCCTGAGGTTCGGCCAAGACAATGAGCAGCCGGTTTTCAGTTTTCTTATAAGGCAGCATAGAATGTTTTGTCATTAAATCAAAAGGGATCAGGTTGAAAAGATCAGGGTCGTAGTTTTCATCAAGGTTGATGTATGGCATGGAATATTGAGCTGCAAGGATGCGAGCCAGCTTTTCATCATTTAACATGCCCTCCTGAACACAAAGATACCCTATTCGCTGTTGGGTTATGTTCTGTTGAGAGATAACCTTGTCAATTTGCTCTCTGGTCATAAAGCCCAGCTTGACAGCCAAGTCGCCGAATTTTAGTTTTTTGTACGATTTTATCGTCATTTAGTGCGTCTTAGTATGATGTATGGCAAAAAATATCATAAACTGTTTTTTGGTTTACATAAATCATGTAACTGTGCCGGCAAGTTGAAAAATGGGCAAATACATAGCAAGAACAATAAAGCCGATCAACAGGCCCATAAAGATCATTAATGCAGGTTCTATGGCTGTTGTTAACATAGATAGCCTTGCATCCACTTGGGTCTCGTAAAAGTCGGCAATGTCCATAAGAACCTGTTCAAGGGATCCGCTGCTCTCCCCTGCCGCAACCATTCTAACAGCGAGTGCAGGAAAGAATCCGTCTTTTGCGAGAGATTCGGAAAACCCTGCTCCTCTTTCAATATGTTTTACCACAGTTGCAAACTTTTGTTTTAAAAAAAAATTGGTTAACGTATCAGAGGAAGTTTTAAGGGTATCCATAAGAGACATTCCACTGCCAAGTACAGTAGCGATTGTAAGGGAAAGCCTTGCAATGGAATAATGGATATACACTTTTCCTAAAAAAGGAAGCAACAACTTCCATCTGTCTATAACAATGTGTCCGGAGTCGGTTTTTTTAAAATAAAGAAAACCTGTATATGCAGCTATGATTGCTAAAAATATATAAAAAAAACCGGATTTAAGCATATGACTGATATTTATAAGCATCTGTGTAAGCAAGGGGAGTTGAGACCCTGCTTCTGTAAATGTTTCAGTAAGCGACGGAACTACAAAAAGAAGTAGAAAGAGCAGAACCAAACCAGAAACACAGGTTAATATCAGTGGGTATACAGAAGCAGATACGACTTTTTGTCGTATTTTTTCAGTTTTTTTCATGTATTCCACATATCGTAAAACAGCAAGGGGAATATTTCCGCTTTTTTCTCCGGCACTTAGGCAGGCGACATAAAAACCGGAGAATATATGGGGGAATTTGGAAAACGCTTTGGAAACAGACTCGCCTGTAGATATGTCT
The DNA here is from genome assembly GCA_020056865.1 of Desulfobacterales bacterium. The sequence goes on along the minus strand of JAGVGX010000142.1, from coordinate 4,302 downwards.
TCTCGCACCTTTCTTATTGTTTCTATAAGTTCGTTTTTGTCTTTTTTTTCCAATACCACGTCCAAGGCTGCTACAATTGAAAGACCTGCTTTTACAAGAACCGCAAATTCCTGATTAAAAAACAAAAAATCTTTTTGCTTAAAACGACGAATTCCGCGACGATGCGCAATGGTTGTCCAGAATTTTTTTTCATGGTGCATTTCAAGAACAAAATGGCCTTCATTTTCAAGGCGCATCTTAAGTGAGGTTTTAGATTCAGCGGTGATCATCTGTTCAGTAACCGTTCCATCAGGTGTTGCTATTTTACAATAAAACGTATGCATTACGATTAGCGGGCCTCAATAAAGATGAAAAATCTCTTAACAATAAATATTTAGTATGGATTCTACTTTGCAAAAAAGAAACAGACAAGTCAAGATAATATCATCGGACAGTACGGTTTCAGAAGCATTCAGGCACGTCTTTTTATATGTCTATATAAAAAATGTGTATATTTATATAAATATTTGCATAATTTGTATGGTAAAAATTTCATAATCAGTAGGTGTTGCGCTATTTAAATGGTATTTTTCTTGCATTGTAACCTTTTTATATTCAAGTAAAATCATGTTATTTTGGAGCTTTTCTTATTATGTTTTTGCTTTTGGCACAACTATTGCTTAATTTACTATTTTACTAATTTTATAAAGAAAAAGCATTTTAAGATGGTTACCGCTAAAAAAATGTTACGAAGTTTTAAATGGCTATGTTGTTTATTATGTTTAGTAAGTATATGGGGCAGTTCAAGCGACACATCATGCGAAACCCTTATAACTATGAATACAAAGAGTTATCAACGTTCTGCCTTGGCTGACTGCTTGCATGTGGAAGCCCTTACAGCAGATGATGTTATGAATTCATGCGGAGCATGGCAGGCCAGCGTTGAAAATATCAACCATGTAGGTGACCATGCATTTGACAGTTACAGCGGGTTTCATGGCTTGTTCAGCGAAACAGATAGTTTTTTTGCTTTTCATAGTGGACAGGGATTGAACACTGTGGATAAACATATTCCACGTGTATCGCTTAAATGGCATGGGATTGATCATTTTGACATATTCTTTAGAAATCTTATGACTGTTTGTTCGGATTGGAACATGAAAGATATGATGGTATTTGGAAAAGGTATTTTTTATGATTCAAAACCCGTGGTCTCTGAACCTGTATCTATGTTGCTCATGGGAGCAGGTATGCTTGGTTTGTCTGTATTTTATCGAAGAAAGGTTGTTAATTCATAATAAATTGTTAAAAAACAGCGTTACGGTCATGTATCTCCCACCTGGTTTTTTCAATTCGTTTTTTCTGCACTAAGGGTTTGGCTTTGTTTTTTCGGTTTGGGTTTTTTTTTTTTAAGACAAACCCTATCATTTCTTACAAAGGCACAGAGGTTCTGATTGTAGTATTCTTTGCAATTCAGGGGATTATAAAGCGGACACTCAGGGTGCTTTTCTGACATAAATCCTTTTCCTCTTAACTTTATTTGTTAATATTTTTTCTTTTACCTAAGACTAAGATGTCCTTTCATCTTATCAAAAGCCTCCTGATTTTACAAGGCCTTTATTTCTCAACCCCATGTAGTGCTTTTTGATATACAGTCTCTGTCTGTACATTTAAATCGCTTTGACAAGCTGATACATAAAGGTGTATACGATGAAAGGTTATTGAAAAATGGATACATACAGTAAAATTAAAGCCGAATTGCTGGGTATAAATCAGGATATTTCTTTACTTCTTTGTGATGTTATCGCCATCCCAGGCATGCAGAACAATACGTTTGACAACTGGAAAAAAACATGTGAAGACATGGAAAAACAGATGTTAAAAGAAGTTGTTCACGTCGCTGTTGTCGGGTCGATCAAATCAGGTAAAAGCACATTTGTGAATACTCTTTTCACAGACGATTATTTAAGACGCGGTGCTGGGGTTATTACTTCGTTTGTTACAAAGGTCCGAAGAGGAAATACCCTTGGGGCAAAACTTGTATTTAAAACATGGGATGAAATCAATGCGGAAATTGACCAGGCACTGGTTTTGCTGCCGTCATCAAACAAGGAAAAACAAAAAAGAAAATTTGATATAAGAAGAAAAAAAGATCGCGAGCAGCTTGAACAGGCACTACGTTCTCTTAATCCTGAAATGCTTGTTGCAAAGGGAGTTCGCACTGTTCAAAGTGTTATCCTATCGTCTTATCTTAAAGGATTTCAATATATACAGCAAACCATTTCGTCAGATTCAACGACGGTGCAATTTGATAAGGATTGTTTTGATCAGCACAGATCTTTTGTAAGCGATGATAACCTTTCTGTTTATTTAAAAGACATCCAGCTATACATAAACTCCGGCAACCTTGATCAACACATAGAAATTGCAGATTGTCAGGGAAGTGATTCTTCCAATCCCCTTCACCTTGCCATGATTCAGGATTATCTTTTGTTAACCCATCTGATCATCTATGTTATCAGCAGTAGAACAGGGTTGAGAGAAGCGGATATAAAGTTTTTATCCATGATAAAAAAAATGGGCATTTTGGATAATATACTTTTTATCATCAATGTCGATTTTAACGAACACGAATCTGTAGCGGATCTTTCCGCACTGGCTCAAAGGGTTCAGGAAGAACTTGCATTAATGAAACCTGAACCGGAAGTTCATACGTTTTCATCGCTTTATAACCTGTTTAAATATCAAAATAGTAACAACTATTCGTCTTTAAAAGAAAAAGACAGGATCAAGTTTAACCAGTGGAAAAAGGAAACCGCACTTTCAGAATTTTCAGATCTTGAAAGCAGTCGTTTTCATGAAGTCTTTCATGAAAAACTTACCGGCGGTCGGTATACGCTTCTTTTACAAAACTACCTTGAACGCCTTGCCCTGATTGTATCCGATTTAAATAGCTGGATCGATTTAAACCAGGGACTCCTTGACCGGGACGCAGATTATGCCAGTCTCATCATCGATCAGATCAACACGCATAATGAAAAAATGAAGCGTATCCATGCCATGATTGAAGATACGATCAACGGTGCGGTAAAAAAAATAAAAAAAGAACTTAAAGGGGATATCGACCGTTTTTTTGGCATGCAATCCGGAAGCATCTGTGATGACCTTGTTTGTTTTATACGAACGTATCCGCTGGTAATCAACAGGTATGAGAACACGCTGGAGGTTTCAGGTTTTTCGCACACCCTTTACCTTGTATTCCAACAATTCAAGCAGGATATTGAAACGTTTGTAACTGAAAACATAAGCCCTGAAATCATCAAGTTTGTTAAGATGCTTGAACTGCGAATTGGACAGCATCTTGAATCGATAGATGATCCATACGATCATATGTTGCATGAGGCATTTGATAAATATAACATTGAAATGGAACGTATAGGGATCAGGCATGTAAAAGAAAAGCCGATGAAGATAAAACCTGATGATATCGAATATATAAAGACCGTTTCAGGTTTAAAGCTTCCTTCGGTGCTTGCTGCAATCCGTTTTTCTGCAAAAATTAAATCTGAGGCTCTAATACGGCTTGGTTTTTATATGATGGTCAGGTTGTTTAAACAGATATTAAAAAAACCTGTTAAAATTAAAAATGAAGAATCGGTTTTTGCTTTAAAAGACAGTATGCGACGGATCAAAATTGAGATGGAAAGAGATGTTGTGTTTCATCTTAAAAGTTACAGAGAAAATTTAAAGTTTCAATACATCTATACCCTTGTCGATGCCTCGTCAACCAGTTGTTATAAATCACTTTCCGGTCGGTTTCAGGATAATTCATCAAGCTTTCTATCCATGTCACAGGCTATAGAAAAAAACCATATTGACAAAAAAAACGTTTCTGAAATGCTTGAACAACTTAAAAAAACGTCTTTGACGATTACAACCAGGATTTGTGAGGCAAAAAACAAAATGAACTTTTTGATATAACAATGATTCAAACTGGAGGATACGGATATGAGGCATTCAAGGTGCATTGCAGTTGCTAATGAAAAAGGAGGGGTGGGAAAAACTGTAACCGTTGTTAATCTTGCTGCAGCCCTTTCTCTTCAAGGAAAATCAGTGCTTATTGTTGATACGGATCCTCAGTCCAATACCACCAAGGGCATGGGTGTTGAAGTTAATGAAGAAACCCCCACGGTTTATGATATCATCAGTAACTCCGGCTCCGTATCCGTACCGGATGCGATTATGAAAACCAGATGGAAAGGCCTTGATATTATCCCTTCACATGTGGATCTTGCAGGCGCAGAAGTTGAGCTCATCGATCAG
>JAGVGX010000102.1 GCA_020056865.1 Desulfobacterales bacterium | reverse complement strand
GATCCTTATAATCCAATCGTACGTTTTATCTATAATATCACAGAACCTGTACTCTATAAAATACGAAAAACAATCCCGGCAAACTTCGGAGGCATAGATGTTTCCCCAATCATTGTTTTTCTGGTAATTATATTTTTACAAAAATTTGTGGTAGGAAGTCTTCAAGGATTAGCCCACAGCATACTATTTAAATAAGAAAGGCAAGATAATATCATGAAAACAACTCCGATTGATATCCGTGATCAGCAGTTTAAGGTAAGATTCAGAGGCTTTGACATTCAGGAAGTGGATGTGTTTTTGGAAAAGATAGCAGAAGCTTTTGAATCCTTACAGCTTGAGAATGGATCCTTACATAAAAAAATCCAAAGGATTTCACTTGAAATCCAGGAATTCAAAGAACGAGAAGATTCATTTAAGCGTGCCATACTGAATTCACAAAACGTTCTGGATCAAATGAAAGAAAATGCTAAAAGAACTGCCGAAATAATTATTGCTGAAGCTGAAGTAAAGGCTGAAAAAATATTGAACAAGGCACATAACCGGCTTTCCCAGCTTCATGAAGATATTACAGAATTAAGACGTCAGCGTGTGCAAATTGAGATCAAGCTGCGCTCGATTCTCGAAACACACACAAAACTACTTGACATTGGTAAGGAAGAGAGCAAGGCCTTAGATGAAGCTGACACCAAAGTAAAGCTTCTTAAACAGGCTGAATAGACATCATATAAATTTCAACAAGGAGCTTAGACAATCCAATGGCAAAAATTGATGCTTTCTTTAAGTTAATGCATGAACAAAAGGCTTCAGACCTTCATCTTGCAGCAGGTCAACCTCCTGCACTGAGAATACTTGGGGACATTGAAAGAATTAAGTATAAAACCCTGGAAAATGACGAATTAAAAAGTATGATATATGAAATTACGCCTGAAGATAAAATTAAACTTTTCGAGGAAACAGGAGATATTGATTTCGGGTACCACATACCGGGATTAGCACGATACCGTGCCAATTTTTTTATGCAGAGCAATGGCGTCGCGGCGGTTTTCAGAGAAATCCCCAACAGAATTTCAACTACGAGTGAACTGGGGCTTCCCAATGTAATATCAAAACTTGCGTCATTACCAAGAGGCCTGGTTCTGATAACAGGTCCAACAGGAAGCGGCAAATCCACATCGCTTGCCGCCATTATTAATGAGGCAAATCTGACCCGAAAAGACCATATTATTACCGTTGAAGATCCGGTTGAGTTTGTTCATGAAAGTAAAGGTTGTATTATCAATCATCGTGAAGTAGGCCGTCATACAAAATCATTCAGCGCGGCCCTTCGAGGCGCACTTCGTGAAGATCCGGATATTATCCTTGTTGGGGAAATGCGAGATCTTGAAACCATTTCCCTTGCCATAGAAGCTGCTTCCACGGGTCATCTCGTTTTTTCAACCCTACATACAACAAGCGCATCAAAAACCGTTGACCGAATCATTGAGGTTTTTCCATCAGAAGAACAGGCCCAGGTCCGTTCCACGTTGTCAGACGGAATAAGAGCCGTCATATCTCAAACGCTTTTCAGAAGAATAGATAAAAAAGAAAGGTGCGCCGCACTTGAAATATTAATTGCAACACCTGCTGCACGCAATCTGATTCGTGAATCAAAAACATATCAGTTGCCATCAACCATTCAGACAGGGAAAAAATACGGCATGCAGCTTTTAGATGATGCGATTATGGAGCTTTTAAACAAAGGGTGGATATCATCTAGCGATGCATATGCAAAAGCAAACGACAAGGCACGATTCCGGCCGTTATTAAAACATCCACCGGTTGACTTTACAGAAGCGTAACCTTTAACAGGTTCAGAATTAACATGTTATAAAGAGGCTGTATTATGAAGAAACAGGAAATTGACCATATTTTAACAAAAATGCTTGATTCTCACTATAATGTATCCGACCTGAATCTGACTGTTGGAAAAACCTTGCAGGTCGAAGCATCCGGCGAACTTGTCCCTGTTAATATGAAACCTAATTTCAAAGAATTAACGCCCTTTCAAACCGAAGTTTTTGCTCTGAACCTTATCAATCGTGATCGACGCCTGACGGAAACACTTCTTTCAAAAGGTTCATGTGACTTATCTTATACCCTTCCGGGCAAAGCGCGATTCAGAGTAAATATTTTCTCTCAATCGGGCTATTACTCCTCCGTACTCAGGCGACTTGAAGCAACAATTCCAACCATAGAAGACATGGGACTTCCTGAAGTTTTTAATAAAATTGCTCAGGAGAAAAACGGCATTGTCTTTTTTACCGGAGCAACAGGGTCGGGAAAAACCACTTCTTTAGCAGCGATTCTGGATAAAATAAATGAAAACAAATCTGTCCATGTGGTCACGCTTGAAGACCCTATTGAATATAAACATCCACAAAAAAAATCAACCTTTAACCAGAGAGAACTCGGTTCCGATTTTGATACATTTGCAAATGGTTTAAGAGCGGCGTTAAGACAAGCACCAAAAGTTATACTCGTTGGAGAAATGAGGGACAGGGAATCCGTTGAAATCGGATTAAGCGCAGCAGAAACAGGGCATCTTGTTTTAACAACCCTTCATACAGTAGACGCGGGTCAAACCATTAACAGAATCATCGGCATGTTTAACACTGAAGAAGAGCAACTGATCAGAATTCGCCTTGCCGATACGATTCGGTGGATCGTCGGGCAAAGACTCCTTCCCAAAATAGGCGGCGGCCGCATAGCTGCATTTGAAATTTTATGCAGCAGTTTGAGGGTTAAGGATTCCATACTGCATGGCGAATCAGAGGGGAAAACCTTTTATGAAATTATACAGGCAGGCAGGGCATTTGGAATGACAACGTTTGACGACAGCATGGCATCATTGTATGATCAAAAGCTGATAACACAAGAAACCGCCATAGCCTATGCGTCTCACAGAGCCATTGTCGCACGCAGCATCGATGAACTGAAAAGCGCCAGGGGAGAAGCTACCTCTGATATTGAACGCCTTGAAGTTGATTCCAGTTATAATAAAAAACGATGATTCCAGTTATAATAAAAATAGATACAAATGTTTATGATGGAGGCCACTGATACACATGGATATTATTTGTAATGAATGCCAAAGCAAATTCAGAATACCAGACCATAAAATTCCGGAAAGCAAATCAGCATTCCTTCAATGCCCCAAATGTAACAACAAAATATCTGTCGTTTCAAGACCACCCATTGATGAGACATTGCCTGACTTGACTAACCTGAAAATCGATAATAATTCCCAGGATAATCAAAACATGTCTTACAGCGATGATGTTGAGGGGAAACCTTTTGACTTTATTGAAGAAGAGGGGAAAAGCGCCCTTATATGCGAGCAGGACCCTGTAGTTAGAAAAAAAATCACAACCGCCATAGATCTTATGGAATACAGTATCACTTTCGCGGAGACCACAAGGGAAGCCCTCATACAGCTGAGAAATAGAACATTTGATCTTGTTTTAATAAATGAAAATTTTGATACCGATAATCCAGATTCAAACGGCGTACTTGTGTATCTTGAACGTATGGACATGTCTATAAGACGAAATATCTTTGTTGCACTTATCAGCAACAGATTCCGTACCATGGACAACATGATCGCTTTTAACAAAAGCGTTAACCTTGTTATCCATATCAATCACACGAATGATATCATAAAAATATTACCGAAGGCCATAACTGAAAACGAAATATTCTTTGAAATATATAATAACACGTTAAGGGAAATGAGGCGTTTGTAAACAAGTCGGTGATGAAGTGCAACACGGCAGAATGACTTCTTACAAAGCCGTCAAGAATAGATAACATTTAAAGGAATCGGGGGATACTTCCACACACCTGGTTTTGGACAAAGATGCTGACCGGTAACGGATAACCAGTAAAAATCAGAGTTTATCTCTCGGAGCTTCCCGTCATCAGGCGGTCTGGCATGATTGGTATATGAATATATGGCCTGGAAAATACAGATGCCATCTTTTTGTTCGCGGGCTATTAAATAGTTCTTTTTAAACGATAGAAGAGAAATGCCATTTTCCTGTGCAATCTGCTCCATCTCCTTATCAGAAAACTTCATAAGAATACATTTGGAAACACCTCTTTCCGAAATCCTGATAAGTGACCGGGACTCACTGCTTCCTGCATAAACAGTAGTTATGCAAGGGACCCGTTTCAAATATTGGGCGGCAACAACAGCAGCAGTTCTTCTACCACCAGCCATAAGCGGCAGACCATAATATTCAAAATATTTCTTCTGGATATCTTCTGCGTATTTATCACCTTTTTCATAAATATCTTTTGATATATAACGCAAATTTTTTGCTAAATCTTCAGCAGCATCAACAATAGGCCAGTCAATTCTAACATGAAAATGAGAAATGGAATATCGATTCTTAGAAGCACGGCTCGGCTCGCTCTGGAGCAGCAACGCATAATCGACAGGAAGCATCCCCTTCAAAAAGTCATAAAAGTTCACAGAGTCTAGATATTTATGGGTTCTATCAAACTTATCTAAATGCAAAATCGTTTTGGAATGAAACAGATTGGTCTTTGTGGTTTTATTATCGGTAAAAAATCGTATGTACTTTTTATGGTCGTTAGTAATTGTCCCTTCTGTAAAAATAACAAGAAACGAATTGTGATACCCATATTCAACATCGGGGATCCGTGCACGGGGCTTGAGTTCTCTTTTTTCAACAAAAGGGTAGGCAATGTTGTTCGTTACGAAATTATTATACGAATCAACAAGAGCATACTGCAACATAAATTGATCAAGATCATCTCTTAAAAGTTCATAATAAGAACGTCTTAACCTGGCTTTATTGCTTAGTTCTTCCCGAACACGCCAAAAAGTCAACGTTACCTCCCATCATTTCATACGCAGTATGCTATACTCAATTGTGCCAATATGTCATCATCTGTTGCAGTTGAGTCGTTCAACCCATCTGTACAAATCTTCCCTATATTTGTATGCAATCAAAATAAAAACAAGGCAAAAAATTGAAACCGCGATAAGTACCGGGTAATTTTTTTCAAACAATGAAGCTCCCTGAAGACTAAGCATATATGTCCCAGGCATGCGTCCTATTGAAGCAAGGATAATAAATGCTTTAAAAGGAATGGTACTGACCCCAAGCACCAGACAAAGATAATCTTTGGGAAATCCAGGGAAAGCAAAT
>JAGVGX010000169.1 GCA_020056865.1 Desulfobacterales bacterium | reverse complement strand
ATACATTATCGGTTCCATATAATAATATTGATGCGATTTCCCAGCTCATGGAGGAAAAAGGGCAAGATATTGCGTGTATTATTGTTGAACCTGTTGCAGGAAATATGGGGATGGTTCCTCCTGAACCTGGATTTTTGGAGGCGTTAAGAGAATTAACAACCAAACACGGCAGTCTGCTTATATTTGACGAAGTGATGACTGGATTCCGGGTTGCTTATGGTGGCGCGCAGTCGTTGTATAAAATCACGCCGGATCTTACCTGTTTGGGCAAAGTTATTGGAGGCGGATTGCCAGTAGGTGCGTATGGCGGAAGACGTGAAATTATGGAGCAAATTGCACCCAGTGGGCCAGTTTACCAGGCAGGCACACTTTCAGGAAATCCACTTGCTATGGCTGCTGGAATTGCAACGCTTACAGAACTGAAAAATCCGGATTTTTATAACATGATCAATGAAAAATCCGAGTATCTTGCACAAGCCTTGATAAAAGCTGCAACAGATGCTGGGATAGATGTATCTGTAAAAAAAGTAGGGGGCATGCTGGGGCTCTTTTTTACGGACACAGATGTGAAAAATTTTGACGATGCAAAAAAAAGCAACCTTGAACGATTTACTGCATATTACAAAGGCATGCTTGAAAAAGGTATTTACCTTGCACCTTCGCAGTTTGAGGCCTTTTTTATTTCATCCGCACATACAACCGAACATATGGATCAAACCATAACAGCTGCACAGGATGTGTTTAAAGAACTAAGCAAATAGTCTGCTCACGACAGGCATTACAGGTTTTTAAATATATCGAGTATGGATGGCAATGCCACGCTGCTTTGTTGTTTGATAAAATACCCTTTTTCTGCGGATAAAGCCAGGTTTGTAAATGTATTCGGTTCAATATTTATATCAATGATCATGCCCTTATTATGATGGACCAGCGTGGCAACCTGGTTCGGCAGATTGGTTGCGCCTGAGGTGCCCACAATCAAAAGCAGCCCGGTTTTTTCTGCTGCGTTAAGAGCGCTTTGATAGGAATAATAGGTTTCATTGTATGCTTCATCAAACCACAACACATGCGGACGAGTAAAACTGCCGCAATCCGGACATCTTAGCAGTTTTTTCTCATCATCGGTCAAGTCGCTTCCTTTTTCTTTTCCACAGAGGTTTTCAGGCAAGGGAAATATTTTAGAAGCACATTCATTGACACAGCGCATAAAAGAAATGTTTCCGTGAATCTGGAAAGTGTGTTTGATTGAGTTCCCTGCTCTGATGTGAAGGCCGTCAACATTTTGAGTGATAAGTGTAAAGCGGTTTTTAAACAGCGTTTCCATTTGAGCAATGGCCACGTGCCCAGAGTTCGGTTCGGCTTTCTGGCAGATATTTTTTCTATATAAATACCATTTCCAAACCTCATAGGGTTTTTGAGTAAACATGCGAAAGGTTGCCATTTCCTGAGGATGATATTCCCTTGACCCTATGGTCCAGTACCCTTCATGGCCTCTGAATGTGGGGATGTTGCTTTCAGCAGAAACACCGGCACCGGTTAAAACAGTAAGCTGTTGATCGCTGTGCGTAAAATTTTTCAGCGTATTCTGAAGGTCTTTGTCCATGAGTCGCCCCCTTTTATTTTGTTTGCAAATTATCTCTAAGAGAGTTAGGCCAGACACTGGTTCAGTCGCCAGCGGATATCTCCACAGCCTCAAATTTTATTTTTCGCGGCTTGGTCACCCTTTTTGAGGCATCCAGGATTTCAAGTGAAACCAGATCACCTTCATGATCATAATCTAAGATCACGCCCGGTTTATCCTCATTGCTTTCGGCGATCGTGCTTTCTTCCTTAAATATCACTGTAAGTGTGTCCGTTACTGGATCATAGGAAACTTTCATGGTTAATTCTTCCAATATTTCTCTATCTTGGTTGTTCTATAAGCCCTTACAACCTCAGCCGGCTCACGGTCTATGTCAACAAATACTCTTATAAGATAATCCTTTTCAGGGTTTGACATCTTAACGCGCGACTGGAAAATAACCCTGCCTTTTCGGACTTCCCAATGCTGTTCGGGATGTTCAATTACATGGCGTACGATTTCCTCGGTTAGCTGTCTTCTCTTTATTTCAAAAGATCCAATGTTAAGTCTTCATTTTGTTTCCAGACAGACAGCTCGGTCCGACTCCGGTTCACCGGTTGAGATTTTTATGCATTCTCTGACCAAACGTCCTGCCTTTCATAAAAAAGCTGAGTTAATGAGGCTATTAAAGATAACCTTTCGTCAAGGAATAAAATGAACCCCCTCTTCTATTTCGTGAAAACATTCTTCCAGTGACAGCTCAGTATAAATCTCGACCCATTGCCCGGTATGTCTTTTAAATGCCAAGTTGAATATATCCGGACCGACATATTTCAAACGTGCAAATTTATCTTCAAAAGAGTGTGAAATCGCCCTCGGGCTGGGGCAATTGTATCTTGAGCAGAAATAAAAATAATACCGGTACCACTTGCTGAAAATATCAACAAGGTAATTAAAGTCCGTATTTTTCGGAGGAGGCTCTATATATTTGGGCTTTAATACATTTTCAATCAATGTATCGGCCTTTGACTGAATCTGTGCCTTGATTAACCCTGGGACATTGAGAGAAGATTTTCTTTTGGGTTTATGAATCCATAGTTTTTTCATTATCATGCCTCAAAAGTAGTAATTAATCGAAAAGGTTTCTTAGAATTTTAAGGCTGTTTCGGTTGATATCAAGTTATGCAACCTGGGAAACTATGTCTCCCTTTCCCATTCAAAGGATTAAGTTTACATTATCGGAATTTGATGTAAAGAAAGTGGTATTAACCTTACATTAATAGATTGAAATGTAAAAATAGAAACGCTTATTTACATCGTCAATCTAAAAATAATGCGAAATAACGACCAAAAACATATGTCTGGCTTCGTCCTGTTTTCTCCAATTTTTGCAGAATATTGAGAGTCTCGAAAGCTCGGATTAGTGAACTTGCAGACTGATGGGTTATACTGACTAATGTCCCGCAAGTCCCCGAACCTTCCTCCCTGGTTATATCCCAATGTCATCAATTAGGATGCCATCCTTTTTTATTTCCCAGACCAGAGGATCATCTTCAACAAAATTGTCTATCGTAAATGGAATTGGTTCAATGCGGTTATCAATTTGACCGGCAATCCTGGCCAGTTTTATTCCTTCTTCAAAACGGTCCTCAGAAAAATCGGATGATATAACGGCCACGTCTATATCGCTAAACTTGCTGCTACTGCGCTTTGCATATGAACCAAAAAGATAAGCAGAATCAACAGACACACCGCTTTCCTTTAGTTTAAACAGAAACTTTTTAACTTTTTTAACTATCAAATCATCGATTTCAGCCATTTAAAAATATCCTTTATTTTCTTAAGTTCATTTTCAGTAAATTCTTTTGTGCATTTTTTTCTAAAGCTTCTTTTTTGATCAGGGTATCGCGATTCCAGATTGAACCTTGTAATTGTTATCAATTTTTCTGTTTGGTCATCTGTTAATTTTATATCCAGCATTTCCGCAAGTCTTTGCAGATTGTGGATATAAGGAGCATGTTCCCCTTTTTTTAATACAAAAAACCCTTTTAACAGTTTTTCAATTGCAAGATGACCGAAAAATAAGGAATAAGAGTAATCATTTTTCTCATAAAGATGATCGGCAACATTCAGCGCTTCTAATGCTTCTTCAAGCCAGTATTTTTTAATTTCCTGAACATTGATTTTCTTTTTTTCATCGTTACTCATCATAACCTCTCAATATCAGTATATGTTTCAAGTAAAGTTGCCATTACCTAAAATATGAAATAGTAAAAGACTTAATTAAACCGCATGCTATAGCCGGTCAGTTGTGCAAACGATTGGTTAAACTTTCTCCTTAAAATTATTCAACAGCCTGCCCCGTAGCTCCGGCAGATGGTACTGGGGTGAAATCATGTTTGCTTTTATTTAACTGGGGTCAATTACGTTCTTCAGTTCAATTACCACGTCAACTTATAAACTGATGTACGTCCCGCAAGTCCCGTCCCGCAAGTCCACCCGTCCCGCAAGTCCACCGCAAGTCCACGTCCCGCAAGTCCAGGGACACGATCCGGTTCATGCGGTGGTTATGAATTCTCTTGTCTGTGGGCTCATTTCTTCTCATTTCTTTGACTCCATAAACTCAGGAGGTCGGTCAACAGAGCTTTCGTATCGAACTCAGCCGAGAGATTGAATGCGTATGTGTTTCGGTTGTAATCTTGAGTGATGACGTTGATGATCGTCTTCGATAGCTCTATCAAGGCCTTGAAATCACGGTACTTAAGGTCGGCCTTCTTGAAGGAGTCCTCGATGCCCGTACCGTCGGTTAAGTGCGCAAAGACCTCGGAACGAACAATGCCGATCTTTATCCATAGCGGTTTTGCGTTTTGCATCAGTTCGGCGACACGATTCTTCGCATTATCAGACAGTGGGTGGTCTCGATCAAAAATCTTCAGTAGCTGAGGGACACTAATAGTGTCGCGGCGGGTTTCATAGAGACGATACAAAGCAATAATCATAGCAACAAAATGGGCGTGTATGGACGTCTGAAAGAAAGCGAGGTAGACGTTCATGACGTCTATGAACTTCGGACGAGTGTCTCTGCTCTTGTAAATCCACCAGATATCGTGGTTGTGCTCCGCGGCGATGATCGTATCTTGAATGCTTTTGATATAGCGGTCAATTATCTCATGTGCTTTTAGAGTCATATTCGGTCTTTCTTGCCATTCATAACGAATTATTATCTGAACAACTAAGGCAGAGGCTATCACTGGGTTTATGTGCTGTCAATAACAAAAATGTTTGACGTATCTTATAAATTTTATTACACTTTCACATTAACTAATATGCAAAATTGAATATTAGTCTCTATGGGTGTTAGCCGCTTATGAATTCGATATTCTTATCCCTTTAATAACCCGCCGCCTGACCTTACCCTGCGAACGGTCAAAGCAGCTCTTCCGCTCGAAGAACTGACCTTCCCTTCCTGTGGAGAATCCAGTCATAATCGCTCATGATGCATCCTTCGCTGGTCGCTCTCACGCTCCAGTGCGTTTTTTCAAAGATTATCTAATGTTATATTTATTTTTTCTTTGTTCAAATGCGATCTTTCCGCCATCCAGAATCTCACACGCATGTTCATACACCCCTTGAGATTTGAGCATATCCTAAGCTTTTGGCTGGAAATGGAATCAACGTGTTCTGAAATAATCTTCATTATTAATGCCCGAATAACAATAACGCTCACCTGCACAGCAATTGGGCTCTTAAGAATATTTGCGGCCATCACAGCGCCATGTTCTGTAAAGGCATACGGCAATGTCCTTCTCCCTCCGCGCCTTGGTTTTGACATCGCATTTTGCGATATCAAAACATTTCAAGTTATATATTAAAATACGCCTGTTCCGTTCTCTCCATTAATTGCTCAACCAGCTTTTTCATCTTTGCCTGCCTGCATGTGGGCATGCACAGGCAGACAGGTTGTAAAATGTCCCCTGATAATGTCCCTTATTGTTCCTCAACGATGTCCCTTAATGTCCCTTATTTTTTCTATCACGTTCGACGATAAGATATAATAAGTGCCTTTCTTCTCGCCAATCTTTTTAAGTATATTCTTTTCCACAAGTCCCGTTAAATCTCTCGTGGCTGTCCTTTTGATACTATTGCAAACTTTTTGACACAGTGCGTTGTCTATTTGCTCATTAATCACCAAATACCGGATAACCTTTTCCTGCCGCATATTTAATTTCAGGTACCCTAATAAGTTGACAGTGTTATCAGCAATAATAATCTGCTTGCCCCTCTTGTAAATTTCCGCCATCTGCGATTTTAAACCATCCACAAAGTATTCAAGCCAGGCCGTCATATCCATGTTGTTTTCCCTAACAGACTGAATCGCTTTGTAGTATGCCGGACGGTCTTTGTCGTAGTATTCT
>JAGVGX010000097.1 GCA_020056865.1 Desulfobacterales bacterium | reverse complement strand
TTGCAATTGAAACTCATTAGCGTTGTCACTCCGTGTTATAACGAAGAAGAAAATATAAGGGACATCTATTCACAGGTGCAGAATGTGTTTGAAGAACTTGGGTGCTATTCTTATGAACATATTTTTATCGACAATGCTTCAAAGGATGGAACAGTTTCAATATTGAAGGAATTTGCCAGAAAAGACAAGAATGTAAAGATCATTGTTAATGCGCGAAATTTCGGTCATATTCGCTCTCCATATCACGCCATACTCCAGGCTAGTGGCGACGCAGTTATTAGTATCTCCGCTGATTTGCAGGACCCGCCTTCCATGATCAAGGATTTCATAAAAAAATGGGAGGAAGGTTTTAAGATCGTCGTAGGAGTAAAAAACAAGAGTGAAGAGAACCCCATAATGTTTGCCATCAGGAAATTGTATTACAATCTGATCGAAAAATTTGCAGACACAAAACAGATAAAGAATTTTACGGGCTTTGGTCTTTATGACAGAGAATTTGTCGATATTCTAAGAAAGCTCGATGAACCCTACCCATATTTTCGCGGCCTTATAACGGAAATGGGATTTGAAAAAGCAGAGATCGAATTTGTACAGCCAAAAAGAAAAAAAGGCAAAACAAAAAACAATTTCTACACATTATACGACATGGCAATGCTTGGCTTTGTAAATCATTCCAAGGTGCCCTTGAGGATGGCGACTTTTGCAGGATTTTCAGTCGCCATCCTCAGTTTGCTGGTAGCCCTTTCGTATTTTATATACAAGCTAATATTCTGGGAGAGATTTCAGTTGGGAGCTGCGCCGATGGTCATAGGAATCTTCTTCTTTGCCGCTGTGCAGTTGTTTTTTATCGGCATCATTGGGGAATATATCGGGGCAATCTACACGCAGGTAAAGAATAGACCACTGGTTATTGAAAAGGAGCGGATAAATTTCGACCCTGACAATTCGGAAACCGGTAAGGACTGAAATATGCTCGAACTGAGCAATACTTTCTATGCATTGAAGACCAAGCATCAGGTAAAGGCAAGATTTGTCCTTGTCGGCTTCTGGAATACTATCTTTGGATACGGAATTTTTTGCCTGTTTGACACGCTTTTCGCATGGTTGCTTTCAACAAGATCTGCAGCATATATGTGCGCCATGTTGCTATCGCAAATCATGGCGGTTATCAATGCCTATATTTTCCACAAATATATTACCTTTCAGTCCGAAGCAAAAGGCAAGGCAATAATCGCTGAGTTTTTTAGATTTTCAACAACCTATGTGGTCACTTTCTGTTTGAGCCTGGTCTTGCTTCCCGCCCTTGTTGAAATCGGCCATATCCAACCCAAAAGAGCCGCGGCAATCATTATCCTCATATGCACGGTTATCAGCTATCTGGGCCATTCGAGGTTTTCGTTTAGGCAACATAGCGGAGAATAAACGACATGACAGTTAATCTGAAAAGTCTAAGAACAAATCTCTTAGGATGGAGTTACGTTTAAATTGTACCAAAAAATAAAAAAATTAAAAGTGCCTGTATTTGTTATATTCTATTTGGCACTTTTATTAGCCTTTATGCATGGGTATGCGACCAACTTTAGTTATATAAATAAACCCATCATGGGCTCCGAGCAATACAAAAATATGAATTTCGATAGGCTTTCAGATCCGACAATAAAAGAAGAACGTGTTGGAAGGCCATGGTTTAAATATAAAATATATAAAGCTGATCTAAGTTTTCAGATTAAATTGCATCGTATTGAAAATTTGAATAATCCTTTTCAAACAGCCCCAATAAACAGGGGAATCAGAATGGAGGTCGCTCTACCATCAACGCTTGCCTTAGTTATTGGTGGGAAAACCTCTTCTGGATTCATTGCTGTAAATGTAACAGAATCATTAGAAGCGAATCGATGGTATTCAGTAAAACTAAGCATAGACAGGAATAACCACATACAGGTTATGCTGGAGAATGCTATTGTAGCAAACTTAATTGATGAAAGAATAGGTTATGAAATTTCAGATATAGCAATGGGCACAGGTTTTTCAAAAACGAGAGGATTTAATGGGGCTGTCAAAGATTTTAGTATCGAATACGAATACGAAAGATCTTTTGATGAAGCATATTTAACCATAGGATTCTTCATTGGACTGGTCTTTTTGTTCCTTGTCCTGTTTTTTAAGGAAATATTATTTGTAACAAAAAGAATAGGGAGAATAGGGCCTAAATACAATAGTGTAGGCAACGAAACTATAGCCGAAACAAATAGGGATCACCTTAAAAATAATGAAAAAATGATCTTGATATCCTTATTTATTCCTTTTGCTCTTTTGCTTGTCTATTCTGGGTATTATTTGATTACTAACGTATTCTACGTTCCCAATGCTTCTTGTGGCTATTCTGTTTTTTTGAGTCCCAGGTATTATGGCGGAATGAATGACCTGCCTTCTGAAGTCTTCAGGCAATGGAAAGAACTTTTTATAGTAGTGCCGTTGCTGTTAACAACTATCTATTTTGCTTTTTGGATTGGGATTAAGAAGAATGTATCGTTTTGGAAATATCTTGTTATTATATATTTTTCAGGTCTTTTAGTTGAATTTTTGTTTCTATTTCTAACCCCGCATGGATTTTCACATGTTGCCCTGCAGGCTAAATCTATAAATAATGGGGGCTTTTATAGTTTTGGCATACTATTCAATAATGGCTTTGATATAGACAAGGTCAGGTATATATTCCAAGTATTAGGAGCCAATAATTCAGGTTACACAATCCCCGGTACAACCCATCCGCCAGGGGTGTTTTTAATGCTCGCCGGAATTGGCTTTTTGGGAAAGTTCATCTCAAGCAATCTTGCATTGGGATGGGGCATAATCGTAACACTTTTGAACACATTATTGATTCCTATAATTGCAACTATATCAAAAGAAGCGTTTTCTGAGCGCATAGGCAAGTTCACAGGAATGATGTTGCTCACGGTACCGTCTGTCTGTATACATTTTTGCTCAATGTTTGATGTAATCCTGTCCGTTTTTACTGCGTCAGGTGTATTGTTTTTAATATATGGTTTAAAACATATTTACGATGATCAACTTGAAGGAAAACCTAAGTATTCTAAAGAATTATTATATGGGTTGGGTTGTGGCACCTTTTTTACCGTTGCAGCACAGGGTACTTATGGTCATGCTATTCCAATATTAGCGTTTACACTTTCGTTTTTATTTTTTGTAAGAAAAGACGAACCAAAGAGAATAGGGATCCTTATTGCAGGAATTGTAATACCTGTAATTATATATCTTATATTTGAATATTATATAAGCGATGGAAAGTCTTTCTGGCTTATTAGGGTATTGAATATTACAGGTTTGGTAGGCGATGGGCTGGCTCAGGTTCGACCATTTCCTTTAGCTTATTTTGCAAACTTTATTATTATATTTATTTTTGGAGGTATTCTATTTCTTCCTACGATATTATATCTAATGTTATCCGCTATTGATATTGCTGTAAAAACATACAAAAAGAAGTTCGTTATATGTAATAAAAGCCATTTAATAAGGAAGTTCCTTGCGCTATCTGCATTCCTCATGTTTCTCTTTCTACTGGGACAAACCACGGTAAGGCTTGAAGTAGAAAGAACATGGCACTGGTTTTTAGCTGCAGCGTGGCCTTTAATGGGAGTGTTTTTTATCTCTGCTAATATTGTGACCGAGAGACTTTTTCCTTTACGTAAAAAACTCATTGATGCGTGGTGTGTACCATTAATGCTTTGCTATATTCAGGTGTTCATTACGGTAATTTTTGCAATGTGCATTATGGATTATTATTAAAATTATTGACATGATCAACAGTAGTAAGAATATACTTGATGACCGCGAAGGTAAAAGATGACCACCCGTACTTCTCGCGCCATTAGTGGTACGCTGACAAGCTTTGTTGAATTTGGCCTTCGCCTTGGACTGCAGGCCGCACTGGCACCCCTTGTCTTGCATGTGGCAGGGCAGGAAACTTTAGGGGCATATGGCGCCTTAATGCAGGTGATTGGATATCTGGCGCTGGTTGATCTTGGTTTTGGAGTAGCGCTTAGCCGTTACCTTGCTCAGGCTTTTGGACGTGACGATCAGAAAGAAAGATTTAGGGAAATATTTACTACAGGTCGAACTTTTTACCTGACAAGTAACGCTATAGTCGCACTCTTTGCATTTATTTTAAGCATTTATGTGGGGAAATTATTTTCTCTGAGTGGACATGTTGAAGTACAGGCGAGAATTGGCTTGTGGATTCTTGCCGCATGGAGTGTTCTTCGAACTCCACTTGCTGTGTACGGCGGTGCTCTGATAGCGACTCAGAATCTTGCCGCAGCCAATATAATCAATATGGTTGGGAATGCTTTTCGCTTAATACTATCACTTGGTATGGTTTTGTTAGGTTTCGATTTAATTGGCTTGATGTTGGCAAACATTTTTGCAGAAGTTGTTACTTTTTCGCTTCAGCGAAGGCAGTATAAAAAAACATATCCAGGCGAGAGGTTTGGGTGGGGTATACCAAATTGGCAACTTTTCCGTGAAATGTTAGGCTTCGGGATTGGATATCTGTTGGTTATTATCGGCGGTCGATTGTCTTTCAGCACGGATAACCTTGTGGTTGGCTATTTATATGGCGGAGTTGCCACCTCGATTTATTATACTACCCAGATACCGACATTTTTGTTAATTGCATTGATATGGACAATTACAGATAATGCAGCTCCGGCTTTCAACGAGCTTTATGCCAGAAAGGAAACGGAAAGACTACAGAATTCCTACTATAAGCTGATAAAATATGGACTTATCCTTTCACTGGGGTTGGGGTTAGGACTTCTTTCTCTCAATCGGACACTAATTACTTTGTGGGTTGGGGGTGGGCAATATGCCGGAAATGTGATGACAGTATCGCTTGCTTTATTTGTAATTGGCGCAGTTATTAATCATGTGAATGCCCTGGTGCTGGTTGCTCACGGTGCTGTACGATTGCTGTCTATCATTAGTCTTGTCGGTGGTGTATGCAATTTGGGCTTGTCTTTGATCTTGGGAAAATTTTTAGGATTGCAGGGTGTCATGGTGGCGAGCGCAGTAGTGGAAACAGTTGTTGCAGGCATTTTATGCGTTTATGGATTGTTTTTTATGAAGATAACTGTCATCAGTCTATGGCAGAAGGCGGCAGCGCCTGCGTTATTAGCGAACTTTTTTGTGATACCGGTGGTCGCTTTTATTTATTTATATCATCATTCTATATCATGGCTTATGCTGATTCTTTGGTCTTTTGTTTTTATGGTCATCTGGACTATTGGAACTTTCACGGCAGGATTGGATGGAGAAGAACTTGTTCAAATTCGAGGCTATTTTAGAAAGATGATCGCAGTAAAAAAATAACAGTTCGCTCTTAAGAAAAGGAAAAATAGTATGATAATCGTTGAAGCCAAATGTCCCATGTGTGGATGTGGTAAATACACATTACTCTTTCGCGACCATAACCGCCGTGACAATATTAACTGCTCCGGCACCTATGTACAATGCAAAGGGTGCTCGCTGGTTTATCTGCAGGATAGGCCTCCATGGAAAGAGATCGTTAAGTTTTATTCTTCTATGGATGAAGATCAGACCGCAAATGCGGGAGAGTTGAGGCGGCTGGCTGAAGCATCTGTGTCAAAATGGAAACAACTTTTGCGAAAGATACGATTCAGACCTCATTCATGGCCACTTGAATTTGTGCCGCAGGGGACCAAAAAGCTTTTAGACCTTGGTTGTGGGAGCGGGGCAAAGCTTTTTGAATTTGTTCGGCGTGGTTATGAAGTTTGGGGCGTGGATGTGGGAGAAGATACAATACGGCTTTGCAAAGAACTTCTGCCGGAAGGACATTTTATTCAGGGTGAATTGCAGGATACTGACCTGCCGGATGGTTATTTTGATTATATCCGAATTGATAATGCTCTGGAGCATGTGCCAAACCCCAAAGAGGTGATTGTAGAATGCCGGCGTCTCCTTCGTGGGGGGGGGCAGCTTATGGTTTATGTGCCGCATGGCAGGAGCATTAGCATGAGATTTATGAAAGGTAATTCTATCTCCGCGTGGATACCGTTTCATCTCCAGCTTTTTACTCGAAAATCGTTGCGGCGATTACTGGAAGACGCAGGCTTTAATCCGCAGATTTCGCAGATTTCACGGATTAATCCAATCCGCATTTATTATTACAACCCAACGTCCTGGCTGCCGTTGAGTATTATGCAATGGAAAAATCAAAAGCAACCTGCAATGAAATTTAATCATCACCGCTGGTTGGCCGTGGCATGTTATCCCATAGGCTGGCTTGCCGCTAAATTTGGAATGGGCGAAGAATTGGTGGGGATAGGGTTAAAATGAACCAAAGAGCAATAAATTATAAGCTGGGTAGCGAGTTGGTAGCGCCTTTTCCCAGGAGGCTTCTTCGTCTGTTTGGCTTGATTGTTTCAGTTTATGTAATGGTTGTATTTGCGATAGATGATTCTTTAAATCCTTTGTGGGGCATTTTATTTGCGGGTGTTGGCTTAGCCCCTCTTTTTATCTACTCAAAACGCAGACGACGGTATTATACCCCATTGATATTTACGGTATTTTATTTCCTTGGATATCTGCTCTCTTTTTCTCATGTGTTGCTTAATAAAAATGATATGCCTCGTAGCGGTTTCGGAGCTATAGGTAATTTCATGTTCACCGACTCGAATTTTTTCATTGTAATGCTTGTAGTAACTGCTGGGATGGGTGGTATACTAACCTCCACCCTAATAGCAGAAAAAATATTCAGACACAGGCGCGGTATTGTCAGAAAAAATGTTAAGCCCAGCTTTCTGCCAAAGAAACAATTATATGCATGGATTGGGTTGTGGTTTTGCTTTTCTATTTGTCTGATACTATTAATGTGGCATTTGGAAATTGGAAGAACAGGGCTTGAAGGGAAAACAGGTTTGCCTTTTAGGCTTGCAGGTTTTTTTGTTTACTTAAGGGGCATATTTATACCATTTTTCGGTATGTTGTTATTAGATATCTGTTTGCGAGATGCAAGGAAAAGGATAGCAAGTTTGGTTTTAATACTGTTAATCGTCATTGGTATTTTTAGCTCTTTAGGTGCTGCTTCAAGAGGGGCATTTGCCTTTACGGTGTTCCCTGCTATTTTATTTTTATTATTTACAAGCCGGAAGAATAATTTGAGCCAAAGGCTTTTTGTGAGGTTTTCCGTTATCGGTTTGATAGTTGGATGTGTTGTAATGTTTAGTATAAATATCGTGCGGGGTTTTGCATATGCAAATGTAAGCTGGAGCTTGACAGATGCATTGACTCTGCTGACAAATATTGAATCTGCTGATTTTGACTTTTTTGAAATAGTTTCAAATTTTATGGGGTTATTGACAGGTAGAATTGGAGGAATACGGGAACTTATGGCAGTAATAGGTTCGGATGTGTCTGGTATAGAAATCCCTGTTAAAGCGTTTATGGGAATGATAAGCGACGATATTTATATCTCTATCTTTTATTCTGTTTTTGGTTTTATCGTCCCTTCAGGCGGAGGAATTGCATTTGGCGTAACTTGTGGTATGTGGGGAGGGCTGTTTTTAAGTAAAAGCTATTTTGTAGTCTATCTTGGGACTGCTTTTTTGGTGGGAATAGTTATTTGTTTCGAGGAAGTATTTTTGAGGAAGGGGGTATATTCCATAGCTCTGTTAATCTCTATAGTTGTGAGTTTTCAGTTCTGGGGAGGTGCGACCATGTTTTTTCTCTCTAGGTTTGCTGTATTGTTGTTGATTTGCTATTTGACAACGCTATATTTTCTGAAGAAGATGCGGAAGGCCTCATTAAGAGCTGCTAAGGTCTCAATTGTAGCCCTGCCGAAGCGTAAGGAAGAAATTGTCCTGGTACTGGGGGAGGGGATATGACATTGATTGAATTTTTACTTACAAAACTATACAACAAAACTTTGCTAAGATTGCTGATGAAGAAACAGTTCCAACAGCTTCCAGAATTAACACAAGCGCTTCAAACCGTGAAAGGCAAATAATATTAAACCGCCCCTTATCAGTTTTTGCATCCCTACTTATAATAGGCCCGATACTTTAAGTATGACAATATCATCTATTATTAAACAGAAAGAAAACTGTTCTTATGAAATTGTTATTTCCGATAATTCAGAAACCAATAGAGCTTCGAAGGTTATTGAAACATTCCGGGATAATTTAAGAATACGGTACTATAGGAATTCTACAAATATTGGGAGCGCTGCAAATTTTATAAAAGCAATCAGTTTGGCGAAAGGTAGATATGCGTGGTTAATGAGCGATGATGATTGTTTACAAACAGGTGCATTGTGTAGGATAACTAATTTATTGGATAGAGAGCCTAATCTGGTGTATATATTTGCATCACGTCTGTTGTGCGATGGTGATTTAAACCCTATTGCAGGCTCTTTACAGCCGAGCGGAGTCTATAAAGATGTAATTTATGAAACAGGAAAAAATCTTTTTTCGGGTTTTAATGGTCAAATGGCTACGCTAATTGGATTTATAAGTAGTACGATTATTAGAAAAGACATATGGGATAAGAGTTGTAGGATTGTGGGGGAACCACTTGGGAATTGGTCACATGCGAGGGTAATTTTACATGCGATAAGAAATGAACCTTGTGCGGTATTATCTGGAGAAAATGTATTGGCTAGACTGGCGACAACAGAAGGTGTAATAAATAGTAATATCTGGATAGATCAGAGCGTAGAGTTAGCAAAAGTTGTCGAGCAATGGGGGTACGATCATGATGTATGTGGGAAGATGATTGGACTTTGTTTCCATCAATCTGCTAAAATGTTTTTACTTGACAAAGCAATAGGCAGACGTTCTGGCAATCTTTATAGCTTAGCAAAACGTTTGGGCTATAAAAATTATATAAAAATAAATTGGATATGGTTCATATTAAGCTTTTTCCCAAGAACAATGCTACTGCCGCTACCATGGATAAAGAACAAAAGAAGACAAATTTTGGATTACGTTAATAGGAAGTCTAAGAAATAAGGTGGCTGGCTTATTTATGTTTATTAAACATGTTGCAATGAGAAGAGCTTCGGACTCAATTAAGGCTTGGGAATATTTGAGTTCAGAAAGCGTTGGCAGGGGAGAAATTCTGTAAGAGATGGGTATGCATAGTTTGATGGATCAGACCAAGATATTTATAGCCGGACACCTTGGATTGGTTGGGCCCGCATTGGTGAGGTGCTTCCAGCACGCCGGTTTTCGCAATCTTTTGCTTTGTACACATGGTGAAGTTGATTTGAAATCGCGTAATTCAGTATGGCACTTTTTTGAAAAGAAGCGACCAGAATACGTTATCCTTGCTGCGGCAAAGGTTGGGGGAATAGCTGCCAATATGGCAGAGCCTGTAAATTTTCTTGTGGACAATTTAGAAATCCAGAATAATGTTTTGTTGGCGTGTCAGCATTTTCAGATTACCAAGACTGTTTTCCTTGGTAGTTCATGTGTTTATCCTCGAGAATCACCGCAGCCAATGAGTGAAACTTGTTTTATGCAAGGCTCGGTTGAGCCAACAAATGAATCTTACGCAATTGCCAAGATTGCCGGCATTCGTCTTGCCCAGGCGCTTCGGCAACAGTATGGTTTGAATGTGCTCTGTCCGATGCCGTGCAATGTGTATGGGCCAGGTGATCATTTTGAATTTGAACGCTCCCATGTCGTGTCGGCCTTGGTGCGGCGCTTTATCGAAGCCAAGAGGGATGATGCGCCAATAGTGACTCTATGGGGTACAGGCAATGCCCGAAGGGAACTATTGCATGTAGATGATTTGGCCGATGCATGTTTGTTTTTATTAAGGAATTATGATTCCCCCGAAATTATCAATGTAGGTTCCGGTCAAGATCTAACTATACGTGAATTGGCTGAAAACATAGCAACAATTGTGGAATATAAAGGCAAGCTGGTGTGGGATTTAACCAAACCAGATGGGATGCCAAAGAAATTACTGGACGTTAGTCGATTACATACGCTCGGCTGGAGACATAAGATTGGCTTAGCAACAGGCATCCGATCGGTTGTGGCTGATTTTGAAGCACGTTACCCTATATAATGGAGAGGATATCAATGAACTTAAAACACATATATCAATTACGTGACCCCATTCAGGCGTTATTGCAGGAAGCATCGCGAATTAACAGCTATAAACCTCAAAAATACTGGTATCCGCTCAGTATGGCCAGTTATGATATAGAAGAAATTTTAGCAGCAATAGACTCGTTATGTTCTTTCCGGACAACGATGTGGGAGAAAACAATCGAATTTGAGCGTCAGTTTGCATATGTTAACGGCTGCCCAGAAGCGATTATGGTCAACAGCGGTTCATCTGCAGATCTGTTGATTGCCTTTGCATTAGTAAACCCGCAGACTAAATTTCTCAGTCATGGTGATGAAATTCTGGTGCCTTCGGTTACCTGGCCTACCCAGATTTGGTCGTCAATGATGGCAGGATTGAAAGTACGATTTGTGGACACGGATCCAAATAGTCTAAATATGGATTTAAATGATCTTGAAGCTAAAATTGGGCCAAGGACGCGTGCAATTTCACTTGTTCATCTGATGGGAAATCCATGTGATATGGATCGCGTTCTGACTATTTGTCAGAAACACAACTTGATTTTAATTGAAGATTGTTGTGAAGCACTGGGAGCCTGGTTCAAGGATAAAGCGGTTGGCACTTTCGGATTAGCGGGCAGTTTCTCCTTCTTTTTCTCCCACCATATTACCACAATGGAAGGAGGAATGATTATATGCCAGGACCAGCAACTTTCAGATTTATTCCGATTGCTTCGCGCACATGGGTGGGCGCGTAACGCAAAGTATATCAAACCTGAATCTAAAGAAGGTCTTGATCCTCGGTATATGTTCTTAAATTGGGGATTCAATGTGAGACCTACTGAACTTCAGGCTGGTTTTGGCCTTGAACAGCTCAGAAGATTACCTGCTTTTAATGCGCAACGTCTCCAAAACGTTTCTTACTTTCAGAAATACCTCAATCGTCATTCGGCTATAATGCGGTTAATGGAAGTTTTGCCAGATGCAGAATGTTCCTGGTTTGCATTGCCAATTATGCTCACACAAGAATGTCCCTTCAAGAAGGAGAAGTTCTTGGCATATTTTGAAGAGCAAGGTGTGGAAACGCGGCCAATCGAAGCAGGTAATCTGACACGGCAGCCAGTATGTCAATTGTATCCCGAATTGCAGGAGCCCAATTTACCGGGTGCTGATGCAGTCCATGAACATGGTTTTTATCTTGGCTTGCATCCGTTTGAGGCTGCAAAAAACCTGGATCGGCTTGCAGAAACCTTTG
>JAGVGX010000090.1 GCA_020056865.1 Desulfobacterales bacterium | reverse complement strand
CGCTGATTATGGTTTGCAAAGCGAGCACTGATGTGTTGTCAACAACAGCAACACTACAGCTTTTTGATGCTGTATCTACTGCAAGTATCTTCATCCCTTTGCGGTTTTTTGTAAAGCAGGCAGGTTCTTTTTTTTGCCTCTTTCCCTTGTTTTTTTCAAATCAAAAACAATTTTTAAAACTTCATCCATATGTTTTACAGGAATAAATTGAATTTTACGATTCACATATTTGGGGATTTCAATAAGATCATTTGTGTTCTTTTCAGGAAGTATAATCGTATGAATGCCTGCTCTAAGTGCACCCAGTGCTTTTTCTTTCAATCCGCCGATAGGCAGAACCCTTCCCCTAAGGGTAATTTCACCTGTCATGGCAATATATTTACTGACAGGTTGATTGGTAATTGCTGAAATAATGGAGCAGGCGATGACGATGCCTGCAGAAGGACCATCTTTAGGAATTGCGCCGGCAGGAACATGGATATGTATATCCCGATTGTCAAAAAAATTCTTTGATACACGAAACTGATCAAGGTTTGCTCTGGTATAGCTCAATGCTGCACGGGCAGATTCCTGCATGACCTCGCCAAGTTGTCCTGTAAGAATAAATTCCCCCTTACCTTTTATAAACGTTGTTTCAACATACAACACCTCTCCGCCCACATAAGTCCAGGCAAGCCCGGTAGCCAAGCCTACCTCACTTTCTTCGGCTTCCATTTCAGGATAATATCTACGCGCGCCGAGATACGTGCTGAGATTGTTTTTTGTAATTGGGAAAGGCCCCTTAGCCCCTTCAGCTATTTTACGGGCTATTTTTCGACAAAGGGCTCCCAGCTCTCTTTCAAGATTTCTTAACCCTGCTTCCTGGGTGTACTGTTGTATTACATGAAGCAATGCGCCTTCACTAATGGAAATAGTTTTGGGAACGATGCCACTTGCTTTGATCTGACGGGGAAAAAGAAACCTTTTGGCAATAACCGCCTTTTCTTCTTCCGTATATCCGGACAACATAACAATCTCCATTCTGTCAAGAAGTGCCGATGGGATCGTATCTGTTGCATTTGCCGTCAGGATAAACATAACTTTTGAAAGATCAAAGGGCAAATTTATATAATGATCACTAAATTCTGAATTCTGCTCAGGGTCCAGCGCTTCAAGCATAGCTGAAGACGGATCGCCTCGAAAATCAGAACCCAGTTTATCAATTTCATCCAGCATAAAAACAGGATTGTTCTTCCCGCACTGTTTTAAGCCCTGAAGAATACGACCAGGCAAAGCGCCAATATACGTACGTCTGTGGCCTCTAATCTCAGCTTCATCACGAATTCCGCCCAATGAAACTCTTATGAATTCTCTACCCATATCTCTGGAAATAGATTTTCCCAAAGAAGTCTTGCCCACACCGGGAGGTCCCACAAAACATAAAATAGGCCCTTTTACACCGGGGTTCAGTTTGCGAATACTTAAATGTTCAAGGATTCGGTCCTTTACCTTATTCAATCCATAGTGATCCTTATCCAAAATTTTTTTTGCTTTATTGATATTGATAACATCTTTGGTAGATTTGCTCCAGGGTATCTCAACAAGCCAGTCCAGATAGGTTCTTATAACGGATGATTCAGCAGAATCAGGATGCATGGATTCTAATCGCTTTGCCTGCTTTTCAGCCTCTTTGTGAGCCTCTTTGGACATCTTTGCTTGTCTGATCTTTTTCCTGTAATCTTCTATTTCTTCAGACTTGGTATCCGTTTCTCCCAATTCCTTGTGGATAGCCCTTACCTGTTCTCTTAAAAAATAATCACGCTGACTCTTTGTAATTTCATTGCTGACAGTGGACTTTATCTTGGCCTGCATGGATGAAAGCTCAACTTCCCGAGAAAGCAGCTTGACAACTGCCTTAAGCCGTTCAATGGGATCTTCAATCTCAAGAATGGATTGAGATTCTACAATTTTTAATCTTAAATTTGAAGCAACTAAATCTGCTAATTTTGCAGGATTTTCAAAGTTGTCTAAAAACGCGTCGAAATCACCACCAAATTCTCCATGAAATGCAATAATTTTTTCAGCATGTTCTTTAATTGTTCTCACAAGAGCTTCAATTTCCAATCCTATTTCCTTAATAGGCTTTTCTTCAATCAGTTCAATGTTTACACGATACATGGACTTTTTTAAAACATATTTTACAATTCTGGCCTTTGCCACTCCCTGAACAAGAGCCTTGATGCGGCCGTCAGGAAGCTTAAGCATACGCAGAATCCTCCCCACGGTTCCAACACGATAAATATCATCCGGCGTAGGTTCTTCCGTATTGTGAAGCTTTTGTGCGGCGAGAAATAAAAGTCCGTTTTTTTTCTCCATAGCCTCTTCAACAGCACGTATGGATTTGTCACGGCCAATAAAAAGCGGCAAAAGCATATCAGGAAAAATCACAACATCACGCACGGGCATCATGGAAAGCGTTTTCGGCACATCAACGTCTTTTTCATCCCCATCAATAATACTTAGCAGGTCATCCCTGTCTGTTTGAGCCATTCATTACTCCTGTTTTATTTTTTTTTATATGTAACATCTCAAGTTGAAATCATATCAGAAAAGTCAAGCCCCTGTTTTAATAATTACAACATGAGCCGATAATGCGAACCATGATGTTACAAAAACGCTTTTATTTCCTTTCCGTCATTTATGAACAATCACATCAGTAAAAAAAGACCTGACAAGAAATAAACAGCATTTTTTTATTATACAACATAATTTAACTTAATATAAAACATAATTTGATTTTTCCAAGATCAATCTTGATTTTTTTATGTAACCTCTATAAATTACTTAAAAAAAATTAGGTCAACACCCTAAACATATTCTTTATTAATCAAGCGTATTCCTAATTGACATTACACAATGCCAGAAACTCTGAATTGATGCAAATGATCGCGTCAGTAGAAAAATAAATGGATTACTGAATTGGAATAATTTAATTTATTTCAGTATGTTATAACGATTTAAAGCCATGTAATGATAAGGCCGCTATTCAAAAATCATGAACAACACCAGCGTGAGATGGGTCTCTATTGCTAAGGCCTTTATTGTATTGATATTTCTTTCAGAATGCTCACCTGCTTTCTTCCTCTTCAATGCGGAGGCTGGAGTAACTGTTAAGGTCACCGTCCATGGTGTCAATGGGGACATGAAAAAAAACGTCCTTGCGTATCTATCGCTGGAACAGCAGAAAGAGCATCCCGACTTGACCCCCGGCCTCATTAACAAACTTCATGAAAAAGCACCGGATGAAATCCGGAAAGCCCTGCAGCCCTTTGGATACTATAATCCGGTGATACAAAGAAACCTTATGAATAAAGATGCTGCATGGCATGCAGTATATACAATAGCTCCCGGAAATCCGGTAATCATCGATACCCTTGACGTACGGATAACAGGAGAAGGATCGAAGGATGAAAGTTTCATAAAGCATTCAGAAGCACTGCCTTTAAAAAAAGGCAATACGATGATTCATCAACACTATGAAGAGGAAAAGAAGCTGTTGTATGACTGGGCAGCGAAATCAGGATATGTAAAAGCACGGATGATTGAAAGCAGAGTTGATGTGTATTCAGAGGAAAATACTGCTGTAATAAAACTGTATTTTGATACAGGACCGCAATACTACTTTGGAGACGTTCAGCTTGTTCAGGACACCTTCAATCCTGAATTTATCATGCGGTTTATCCCTTTTAAAAAAGGTGACCTCTACACCCTTTCCCGCCTTCTGAAACTTCAGAATGCTTTAAATGACAGCGACTATTTTGAATCCATTGAAGTGACACCGCTGACTGAAGATGCGAAAGACAGAAAAATTCCGATAAAAGTAACACTGACTCCTCGCAAGAAGAACAAATATACCTTTGGACTTGGCTACGGAACTGATACAGGCATCAGAGGCGGCACCGGATGGGAAAACCGAAGAATAAACAGGGAAGGTCACAGGATGAAAGCAGACCTGAGGTTATCGGAGATAAAATCCAGCTTCACATCGGAATACAGTGTCCCCCTGCAAGATCCACGCACGGATACGTTCGTATTTAAGGCCGGGTGGCTGAAAGAAAACACAAAGACCAGTGACAGTGAAACATACTTTGGCGGCGCTCGTTATACCCACATGAGGCATG
>JAGVGX010000189.1 GCA_020056865.1 Desulfobacterales bacterium | reverse complement strand
GTCGCCAGAGAAATTGAGCTTCTTTAAATTTTGCCTCGCCAGTGCCTGATTGGAGCAGATATAAATAACATTGAAAACCTTTTTATTAGCTGTTGGTGTAAACTGACCAAATGCTTTTGCAATAATGCCTTTTGCCACTATAGTTTTGCCCAAGCCTACCTCATCTGCAATCAACATTTTACTCCTGCCTTTTACATACAACTGCTTAAAAACGTAATCCACCGTTTTTAACTGGAAGTCCTTTAGCCCTGATAATGTTTCTTGTATTTTTTCCTTCATTATCAATTTTTGTTTTTAATAAAGGTTTGAAACACATTCCAGAAGCCCTCAAACTCTGCGGTTATAATAGGTTCATCTAATTCAGTTGTTTCCTCTTTCAGTCGTTGAATTAAAGTATCAATTGATTTTAACTTGTCCGGAAAACGGCTGGATGCTATGAGTAACTTTTCATAAACGGGAGTTCCCGTAAAAGCCCATGCATCATTACCGTTACCAGCTTTCTTATCCTTTTTCACATTGGCATTGCCAATGAGGTCGGTTTCTTCGCCAGTCAATAAGAACGTGAGGTGTTTTAAAAACTTCTCTCTGCTATCAATAATGGCCGAGAATATTTTATTAAGCCTGCTGTTTGGCAATTCAATTTCCATTGGCAGTAACAACTGACTGTGAACATGGCCATCTTTTACTATTTCAAATACCACAAATATACTCAATGCTGTTTCATTATACCCACCAAAATTGTCGATGCTATTTATTTTTTCCGGTTTAATAGTTTCACCAGTTTTTTGGTTTTCTGTCAGGGGCTTTACCTTTACTTCAAATCCTTTGGGCAATGTCAAAGGGCTTGCATCAATCTGTATATAAAGTTTATAGGCTGTGCCGCCCTCAATTAATTCCGCTGTACCTTTTATAGGAAGCTGTGTTAAATCATATTTGATTTTACGGATGGCTAAATCAATATTCTTTTGTTCTTCTACTGAAACTCTTGCTTCAAATGCGTAAGGCGTAAATAAGGTAATGCCTTCTGATTTGGCAGGATCTGTCAGGGCTTTGAAAATGTCTTTCGTTTTCAAGCCAGCCCAATTACCCGCTTTTAATTCAACCACAAATTCAATATTTCTACCCTGAGCAGGGTCACTGCAATTGGCTGAACCTAAATACCAATAAGGCACACTGCCCTTCATAGCTACAAAAAGCTTTGCATGTAAACTCTGTGCAAGCGGTGGAGTGCCATCGTCTTCTAACTCCTGGAAATACTCTGCTTCCTGAAAGAAGGTGGAGAACTGCCAACAGTCAAATAAGCTCAATGTCTCCTCATCCACTGCATCCAATTCTTCTTTCCTGCTCAACAGATAAGGCTTTTTGGTGGTGGCTTCATAGATACTGTTCAGTGTTGTATTATCAATGAAGGGTGAAACAATCAGCATTTCATCCCAAAGAACTTTGGCAGCTGTAATTGGATTGGTGTAAGGCTTGCCAGTTTCAATATTGGGTATGCCTATCGGAACAAATTTGAAAGCATCAAATTTTTCATGCGGGTCGAATTTTACTTTTAGTAAATCATTCAGAAATGCTGCCGGTATGCTTTTCTTGCCTGTAGTATTTAGATATTGTAAAAAATGCACCAATGGTCTATTCTTAGGTTGCTCTTTGTCCGACACTTCACCATCTGTTGCAAAAGCCATATCCCAATCACGGGCAAAGGTTAGGTTGCGACTTGTAACCAACACCCTATACTTTGGAGCTAAGCCTTTACCTTCATACCTAATCACCCAAACTTTTGGATGAAATGAACTGGCATAGTGAGGCATGGTAACGGGCTGAATGCCCTTTTCCCAGTATGCCATCAGGTGATGGTATTTCTGCGGCACTTTCAACTGTCCGTTTTGATAGTACACCGTAATTTTATCTGCTGCT
Source organism: Desulfobacterales bacterium (assembly GCA_020056865.1). The sequence goes on along the minus strand of JAGVGX010000189.1, from coordinate 1,600 downwards.
CTAGTAATTGCATCCAGCATATCGTACCTCAATTCATCCGCATTACCATCTAATTTTTGAGCATAAAACAAAGCTACAGGCAATATCATTAGGGCTTCGAGGTCTAAAGAATAAGATGTGCCAATAGCATGGGCCAATTCATACCCATCGGGTGGTATGAGCTGATCGCCATAATCTATTCTATTGTGTTTCGGGTGCAGCATCTTATTTCTTTATTCCTGTTCTAATATCTTTTAATATGGTTCGTGCCTGGAAAAAGCGATAATCAAAATGCCTTAACCCAAGCCATTTGTTTTCCTTTACATCATCTGTTTTTTTCCAACGCAGGCGGGCTTTGCCACCTTTTACTATTGCTTCTTGTTGTTCTATCAGGGTGTCTCTTTTCTTTACATCCTTACATCCGTTCTGTGTTAGTTTCCACCAATCTTGTACGAATCTTTTTGTTGATTCTCTGTTTGCGGTAAGTATATCAGGATTGAAATTGGAATAGTCGAGCATATTATCCTCAATGCCGTCTATCCACTCCTGGAAATCCTCGTCAAAGTAATCGCTGTTAAAAACCTTGTGGTGCAACTGACAGTTATATGCCAAATGTGCACCATACATTAATTCAGAAAAATCGTGTGCTAAAATGAGCATTGCTTTCAGCTTATCTGAAAGTGGAAGTGATAGTGCCGCTTTTGCAAACTGCATAAAGTTTTCAGCTTGTATAAATACTTTCCAGAGCTTATCATTTTTCAATAGTTCGGCAATCAATTTGCCTTTGGCAATGGATAGTATTCGATCCTGAAAAAACTCGGCTTCCGCTTTATCCAAATCAAGTGATAGATTTTCATTCCAGTTCAGTTTAGGTGATACTCTTATCTTAAATAAATTCTCATGCTCAGCATCCGCATCATCGCCTGTTGTATCATCCCCTTGCTGCACTGAGGAAAGCAAAGTTTCCATGGAAGGATTGACAGACTGCCTTAAAAAACTGTCTGCCGCCAACCCATTTGTGTTTATGAATTGATAAGTGTATAAGCCATTCCAATAAATAGCAGATGGCCGCCTTACGATTTTTTGTGGTTTAACTTTCGTAATGCCGATGACACCAAAACTCTCTCTTGTTTTTGTATCCTCTGCAATTGACCTGTAATAGTCACCAAGCATCCACATAATTTCGTACTCCCTATCTTCCAGAAATTTAGAGGGTGTTTTGCCCCTACGTTGTGCAGGTTTGGTGGCTTGGTAATCGTATAAAATATATGGAATAATAAAAAAGTACTTAGCCCTGGTTTGGATGGTAGAGATACCGGGAAATAACTGATTGGCCAAGGCATCACGGATGGTACCCATACCCAATTCATCCACCATACCTTCCGGACGCAGCAGGTCTAAAACCGAGCCTACCCGGTTTCTGTCGTTGGTTGAAAAGTCTATCCAGCCTATTGTTGCCATATATTATTTCAATAAGTTTTCATCAATTAGATTGATTGCTGCAAAAACGTGCTCAACATATCTTTTAAACAATTCTTCCATTTCCTTTTTAGATACCTCTTCCGTCTTTTTAAGTATTACTGTATACTTTGTATGTGAACTATCGTGAATGCTCTGTTGT